>JAQVDU010000040.1 GCA_028698175.1 bacterium
GTGTAAAAGAATTGGAACTGGCATATGCTGAATGGACGGAGGGAGAGCTGCCGGTATTGGAGACACGAGCGGGGAGTTTACTTGGCACAGAGGAGTTTATCAGAGATGCGATTGCTTTGTTTGACAGAAGGAAAGGTGAAACAAAAGTGAATATGAGGGCAAAGAAGGAGTGGAAGCGGGATATCTCTCAAATTTTAAAGGATTTCGAAAAAGAGAAGGGAATAAAACTCGACGAGGTTAATTTATCTACATATAGCGGCAAAAGAATTAGGGCTGAGCTTTTAGTGAAACTGAAAGATGAAGGTGGATTAACATACAAGGAAATATCAGAAATCGCATATTACAAGGATTTGCAACTTTCATCGCTGGGAAAGACTTACAAGGTTTTTAAAGAGTCAAAGAAGTAAAGAATCCAAGCACCGTCCCCCAATTATCCTCTTGCAAAAAATCGGATAATATATATAATTATAAATCTTAAATAAATATCGGAGCGTAGCGCAGCCCGGTTTAGCGCACTTGCTTGGGGTGCAAGGGGTCGCTGGTTCAAATCCAGTCGCTCCGATATTTTTAACAAAAGGAGAATGATGAATTTTCAGGAGTTAATTCTGAAGATTTCGGAATACTGGAGCGCTCAAAATTGCGTGATTCTGCAGCCGTACAACAGTGAAGTTGGCGCCGGGACATTCAATCCTGCGACCTTCCTTCGAGTGCTTGACAATCAGAGATGGAATGCCGCTTACGTTGAAGTGTCAAAAAGACCCAAAGACGGAAGGTACGGAGAAAATCCAAACAGGTTTCAGCAGTTTTATCAGTTCCAGGTGATAATGCAGCCGGCTCCGCAAAACATCCAGGATATTTACATTAAGAGTCTTGAATACGTGGGAATAGAGGTGAGAAAGCATGACATAAGATTTGTCGAAGACGACTGGGAATCCCCCACGCTCGGCGCAAAAGGTCTGGGATGGGAGGTGTGGCTAGACGGAATGGAGATAACTCAGTTCACCTATTTTCAGCAGGTCGGCTCCATACCTCTTTCGGTAATTCCTGCTGAGATAACCTACGGGCTTGAAAGAATAGCAATGTTCATTCAGAAAAAAGACTCTGTGCTTGATATAGACTGGTCAAACGAAAAAAAATGGAGCGAGGTGATGCTCGAAGCGGAAAAAGAGTTCTGCTATTTCAATTTCAAATCCGCAGACACCGTGTTTATAACAAGTTTGTTTGAAAAGAGCGAACAGGAAGTGAAAAAACTTCTTGAAGAAGACCTTGTTTATCCCGCATACGACTATGTGATAAAATGCTCCCACTACTTCAATCTGCTTGATGCAAGGGGAGTGATATCGCAGAAAGAGAGGGCTAACTATATTGTTAGGATACGCAACCTTTCAAGAGCAGTGGCAAAAAAATACATGGAAAGAAAGAATGGCGAAGAATAATCTGCTTTTCGAACTTGGCTTTGAAGAGCTTCCGGTAGAGTCAAACAGGCTTTTGAGGGAAAAGGTTCTTGAATCATTCGCTTCATTTCCCTCTCGGTTCAAAGATAGTGAATTCACTCTTAAAGTATATTCCACTCCCAGACGCATAGCGGTCTTTATGGAGGATATAAAGCTCACTTCAGAAGTCTTCGAAGAAGAGGTCAAGGGTCCTGCCGAGAATGTAATATTCGCCGGCGACTCCCTGACAAAGGCGGGCGAAGGATTCTTAAAGTCAAAACAGCTGGAAAAGGATCTTCTGATAAGACGCGATGGGTCAGTCTTCTACAAGAAACAGTCAGGCGGAGAGGCAGTGGAAAAAATATTTGAAGATGTTTTTAAAAAATGCATATCATCGATATCTTTTGACAAGACAATGAAATGGGACAAAACAGGATTTCTCTTCCCCAGGCCGATAAGATGGGCAATGGGTTTTGTAAACAACAATCCGATGAATTTTGAAATAGCCGGTATAAAGACGGACATATACACTTTTGCCAACAGATGCATTTCGTCATCCAGGATGACAATATTCAATGCATACGATTACTTCGAAAAAATGAACGAAAATTACGTGGAAATTGACTTTGAAAAGAGAAAAAAGATGGTGAAGGAAGAGATCTACAAGGCGGTTGAGAAGCTCTCCCTCTCCCTAGTTGAAGACGAAGATCTTCTTGATGAGGTCACTGACCTTGTAGAGTTTCCGGTTATCTTCTGCGGGCAGTTCGAAGAGAAGTTTCTCTCTCTTCCGTCCGAGATAATCGTGGCGGCTTTAAAACAGCATCAGAGATACTTTTCACTCAAGAAAACCGACTCTTCACTCTCTGTGTACTTCGTATTTGTCTCCAACTCTCCATATGCGGAAACAAATGACATCGTAAAAAACAACCAGAGAATAATAGCTTCGCGCCTTGAAGACGCCGAGTTCTACTACAACAATGACCTTTCGCATGATCTTAAATACTATGAGGAAGCTCTGAAAAAGACTGTTTTTCACGAACAGCTGGGCACTTTTTACGATAAAGTGCAGAGAAACAAAAAACTCGCAGAGCATATACTGTCGAAAACAAAAGATGATATCGGAGACCTTGAGCTTCTCTCAGTCATTTCAAAATTCGACGCGGCTACTGAGATGATAAAGGACGGCAAGGAATTCACAAAGCTTCAGGGAGTCATAGGGGCGCATTACGCTGAGAAGATGGGATATGATAGAGAAAAGGCATCTGTGTCAAAAGAGCATTACCTTCCTCTCACGAACGAGGGTGTTCTGCCTGAAAGCGCAGCCGGAATAACATTCTCGGTTGCTGACAAGGTTGACAACATCTGCGGAGCTTTTGTCTCGGGAAACAAACCGACCGGAAGCAAGGATGCGATGTCTGTGAGAAGGGATTCGCTTTCTCTCATATACCTTATGATTCAAAAGAATCTGAAACTCGATGTTTTTGAACTTGTTTCATTCTCTTTGGGAGAATACGGGAAAATGGAGCTTAAGGACGAGATAATCGATTATCTGAAAAAGAGGATGGAGGTTCTATTCCTCTCATACGGAATTTCCTACGACATAACAAGATGCGTTCTCAACAAAGAAATTCTCTGTCCTTCCGACGCTCTCAAAAAGGCAAATCTCATAAAAGATATAAAGAACAATGAGGATTTCAAGGACATAGCCGGCGGACTCAAGAGGGTCTCCAACATTCTGAAGAATGAGAGCGAAAGAGAACTGCCTTTAAATTTCAAGACGGAATACGAAAAAAACCTCTATCAATCGGGAATCAAAGTCGGCGAGAAAAACAAAGCGCTTCTTACCGCAAACGAGTATGAGAATACTTTGAAAAATCTTCTCTCCCTGAGAAAACCGATAGATGATTTCTTTGACAATGTCATGGTTATGGACGAAGACCTGAAACTGAGAGAGACGAGAATACAGCTTTTGATTTTCATCAGAAAAATCTTTTCCGAATTCGGCGACTTTTCTCAGATCGTCTTTGAATCAGATCAGGAGCTGAAGAGATGAGATTCCCCAGGGGAAGGGCGATTCTTGAGAACACAAACATAGACTTCGTCAACTTTGACAATATACTTAATGCAGGGAAAAGAGAGCGCTCGCATAAAATTCACGGTTATATTTCAATAATCTATTCGCAGGAAGTGGATTTTATCTTTCTCTCTCTCGGAGAGCCGATAAACGCCGCAAGGTTTCGTTTGGCTGAGAGGACTCCGATATCTATCTCCGACGCGATAAACAAAGTAAAGCAGTCAAGCGTGGGAATACTTAATATCTCCGAAGTGCCAGAAGAGCTTGTTCTGATGATAATATCGACTCTCCATCTGAATCCTGTATTCAAAATGAAATCGGTTCAGGAGGTCTCTCCGGAGAAAATGATAGGACAGCTCGGGATTGAAAAATTCACAGGATTTCTTGAGATAAAGAAGGGATCGGAGATGTTCTATGCGATAATCGAGAATGGACTTCCGACAAGGGGATACTTTGCGGACAAACTCAACGTCCAGGTTTCTCCCTCACTTCTTGTGACGGTTCTGAAGGCGGTCGCGAATGACGGAACGCCCGTGCTCTTTTCACTATATGACGAACTGCCGAAAAAAATCGAGCAGGCCACTCCTGCAATGATTCAGCTCGTTTTGAAATCAACCAACTCCATAATACGCGAATTTGCTCTCTCATACGGACCAACCTTCGCAAAGAAAGGGCTCTCTCTCGCAAAGACGCATATTGACGATGAGTATAAATTCATGAAGGATTTTACATTGAGCAACATCGAGCTTGCCGGAGACACATTGGCTCCGAAGGACGAATTCGTAAAGGCATTCGCCGAATTTGTCAACAGGTTCATGAAGACCTACGACATGGTGTGCAAAGACGACGTTAAGGAAAAGGTATTCAGAACGGCTCTCAAAGATTTCAGGTTCGCTTTAAAATCCTTGGGTTACTATAATTATTCAATGTTCAAAGATGAGTAAACTTTTCGTCATTTCAAGAGATATCGGAAATCCGTCCGACGTTTCGCCGAGAGTCGTAAATGCTCTGAGGGAATGCTCGTTTGTTTTGTGCGAGGACACAAGAGTAGCAGGAATTTTCCTGAAAAATCATGCTGTCGAAAAAAAGGAGCTTATATCCCTCAATGAATTCAATGAGAGAAGAAAGACTCCATGGGTACTTGACAGAATCCGCGAGGGAGAATCTGCCGGTTTAATATCGGACGCAGGAACGCCCTCAGTGTCCGACCCGGGTTATTACGTTGTCTCACAGGCAATTCTTGCGGGAATTCAGATAGTGCCGGTTCCCGGAGTCTCTGCGGTAATGACCGCTCTCGTGGGCGCCGGATTTCCCACTGATGCTTTTGCTTTCTACGGATTTCTTCCTAAAAAAGAAAAAAAACGCAGAGAAAAACTCGCTGAAGCAATGTTCAGAGCAGAGACATCCATTTTCTTCGAATCACCGCACAGGATAGACAAAACTCTCGAGGACATTGCCTCGATAGACGAAGAGCGGAGTATCGTCATCGCCCGAGAGCTTACAAAGACCCATGAGGAGTTCGTTAGGGGAACAGCCCTTAGCCTCCTCAAAGAGAGTTGGGTGAGAAAGGGAGAGATGGTCTTACTGATAAAAGGAGAAGGAAAATGTTCAGCAGCAAAATCAAAGACGGTTTCAGAAGATTAGTTCAGCCTGCAGTCGCGCTCTACATAAAATTAAAAATTCATCCGAATGCGATAACTTTAATCGGATTTCTCATCTCATGCGTGTCAGGGTATTTTTACTCTCAGGGTTCATTTATGTTGGGCTCCGCAATACTTATTTTATCCGGAATTCATGACACATTTGACGGAATGGTGGCAAGACAGACAAACAAGGTCTCTCTCTTCGGAGCATTCTTTGATTCAAACATGGACCGATTCAACGAGTTCGCCGTTTTATACGGCATAGGGTACTTCTTCGTCGACTGGGGGATGAATCTTTTCGCATATTGTACCTTCGCCTCAATCTTCTTTTCAGTCATGATAAGCTATGCGAGGGCAAGGGCTGAAGGTCTTCAGATTAAGTGCAGCGAAGGGCTTATGGGCAGGGTTGAGAGGGTTGTCTTTATCGCAGTCATATCCTTTTTACCATTGAATATTTTCCAATATATGATAATATTATATACTGTTTTGACTTTTATAACTGTAATACAAAGGATCGTAATAGTAAAAATGGCAATTACGAATAAGGAGGTCAAGTAAATGGCAAAGAAGAGCAGAAAGATAAGAGTCGGCATCATAGGTGTCGGCAATTGCGCCTCATCTCTCGTGCAGGGAGTCGAATTCTACAAGAATGCGCGCAATGACGAAATGATTCCGGGTCTTATGCACACGACTCTCGGCGGATATCATATTTCCGACGTTGAGTTTTCATGCGCAATCGACATCAATAAAACAAAGGTAGGAAAAGACCTTTCAGAGGCGATTTACGCATATCCGAACAATACCTACAAATTTATCGACGTTCCGAAGGCAGGGGTTAAGGTGGAGCGCGGAATGACGCATGACGGTCTGGGAAAGTACCTTTCTCAGATAATCGAAAAGGCGCCCGGCAAAACCGCAGACATAGTGCAGCTGCTGAAGGATACAAATACGGACATGGTTATAAACTATCTGCCGGTGGGAAGCGAAGAGGCGACAAAGTGGTATGTGGAGCAGGCACTGCAGGCAAAAGTGGGCTTCATAAACGCCATACCGGTTTTCATAGCGACGTCAGATTACTGGGGAAAGAGATTCAAAGACGCCGGTCTGCCGATAATCGGCGATGACATAAAATCACAGGTCGGCGCAACTATCTCACACAGAGTTCTCACGACTCTCTTTGTAGACAGGGGAGTGAGGCTTGACAGAACGTATCAGCTTAATGTCGGAGGAAATACGGATTTCATGAACATGCTTGAGAGAGAGAGGCTTGAGAGCAAGAAGATATCAAAGACTCAGGCCGTGACCTCCATTCTTCCTTACAAGATGGACCCTGACAACATACACATAGGGCCCTCCGATTACATCCCGTGGCTCAAAGACAGAAAATGGTGCTATCTGAGAATGGAAGGAACCACTTTTGGAGACGTGCCTCTCAACCTTGAGCTCAAGCTTGAGGTGTGGGATTCCCCCAATTCTGCGGGAGTGATAATAGACGCGATAAGATGCATGAAGCTCGCCCTGGACAACAAAATATCCGGTCCGCAGATAGAACCCTCATCCTACTTCATGAAATCTCCGCCGGTTCAGTATCCGGATTCAATCTGCAGAAAAAAGACAGAGGAGTTTATTGCTAAGTTAAGCAAAAAATAAGATGGAAGGAATATTCATCACTTTTGAAGGAATTGAAGGCTGCGGCAAATCAACACAGGCT
This sequence comes from bacterium, assembly GCA_028698175.1. Lineage (GTDB taxonomy): Bacteria > Hydrothermota > 32-111 > 32-111 > 32-111 > UBA2202. The sequence goes on from JAQVDU010000040.1 coordinate 6,862, forward strand.
AACCTTCTATACGATTTTCTTACCAGCAAGAATATAGAATGCGTCCTGACCCATGAACCGGGCGGGACGCCTATTTCCGAGAAGATACGCTCAATACTTTTGGATGAAAAGAATCATGAAATGGATTCCCTGACAGAGCTTTTTTTATATTTCGCGAGCAGATCCCAGCATACCAGTGAAAAGATTAAACCGGCGCTTAAGGATGGCAAGACCGTTATATCTGACAGATATTTTGACTCCACCCTCGCGTATCAGGGCGAGGGAAGAAACATCCCGAACCAGAAAATTGCGGAGATTAACAGCTTCGCTACGGGCGGTCTCATTCCCGCGCTCACGTTTCTGATAGACATTCCCGCAGAGGTGGGGATGTCAAGACTCACGTCAAAGGACAGGATAGAGAAGGAATCAATGGAATTTCACAACAGAGTGAGAGGTTCCTTTCTGACGATTGCCAGGGAGAACAAGGAGAGAGTGAAGATAATCGACGGCATGCGTCCCATTGAGGAGATACACCGGGAGATTGCCTCAATAGTTTTAAATTACATTTAGGAGATAACTATGAAAAAACAGATAATAATTCTTCTTCTGGTGCTCATAATGACAATTTCAGCGATCGGCTGGTTCATGGTGGTTTACGGAGCTGACGACAAGAACAGCCAATCTGTAAACATATTTTTCAATCCCGAGATGAGAAAATTCGTGCAGACGCTCAATCTGCTCAAAGAGTCATACTATAGAGAAGTCTCCGACAGTCAGCTTATAGACGAGGCGATAAACGGAATGCTGAAGACTTTGGATCCCCATTCCGTCTACATATACGACGAAAATGACATTGACATATTCTCCTCTCAGACAACGGGAGAATTCGGAGGCATAGGATTCAGAGTGGGCTCCAAAGACGGAGCAATAACTGTCATCTCACCTATAGAAAACACTCCTGCTTCCAAAATAGGCATAAGGGCTGGGGACATTATCATCATGATAGATTCGGTCTCCACAGAGAAAATGGACGTGGATGAGGCCGTCTCCAAGATGAGAGGAGCGCCGGGCACAAATGTCAAACTCACGATAAACAGGTTCGGTTCAGTTATTGATTATGACATCACACGGGCTGTAATCAAAATAAAATCGATTCCATACTACGGCATGGTCGACGATTCAACCGGCTATATTAAACTTGTGCAGTTCACAGACGGAATAGACAAGGAGTTTAGAACCGCTCTTGATTTTCTGTTCAAAGAAAAGAAAGCGAAGAAGCTGATTCTTGACTTGAGACAGAATCCGGGCGGACTTCTTCCCCAGGCGATAAGCATATCGAATTTCTTTCTTCCCAAGGGCGCCGATATTGTCTCGACGAAATCCAAGAATAAAACGATGGAAATGGTATTCAGAGCCACTCAGCCGATGTACAACGGCTTTTTCCCTCTGATAGTTCTTGTTGACGACGGCTCCGCTTCGGCATCGGAAATAGTCGCAGGAGCTGTTCAGGACTGGGACAGGGCAATAATAATGGGAGACACAACTTTCGGCAAAGGGTCAGTCCAGTCGGTAATAGATTTTTCAAAACAGAACAAACAGGAGAAGGGCATCCTGAAATTCACAACCGCGAGGTATTTCACCCCATCAGGACGCTCCATTGACAAAGAACTTATCGCTTTTGAAAAATCAGGAAAAGATTCATCTTCTTACTACTCACTTGGAGAACTTAAGAGAAACCTTCTGGGTGGAGGCGGAATCATTCCCGATTACGTTTATCAGGAGAGATTCCTTAAGCCAAGCGAAATAGAAGTTTACAGAAAACAGGCATTAATCACGTTTGTGGCAGAACATCTTTCAAAGAACAAATCAGAAAAAAAAGCGCTCACTCAGGTAAACTCGAAAGTCATAGATTCATATTTTGAATATCTCAATAATATTGGAATCAATGCAGGCGAAATAACTTCGGACAGCATCCTTCTTAAGGATAATATCAGCCAGCTGAAGTATGAATTCGCGAGACAGCTTGGAGGAGACAATCTCTACTATTCAGAGTTCGTGAAGAATGACGCTTTAATACAGAAGGCGGCGGAGCTTTTGAAGAATTCAGAGAATGTCACTTCAATCCACGAAAAGATTCTCCTTGAGTCAAGTTCCAAAGACTGACTGATTGCCTGAATCAAGATTCTTTCGGGAGAATTTCTGCAAGAAGATGCGTTTGACTGCATACATCAATTCAAATCAGGAGGAGATATGAAGAGAGTAATTATGATGTGCTTGACTCTCGTTCTCGCCGCGCCGCTCATAGGATTCTCCAAAGAGAAACCTCAGAGCGAAAGGTTTTCTCTTCACACTACGAATGAAACATCATTTATATCATATTACAGCGCTCTTCTTCACGACAATGACAGAGTTCTGATGACCTCAGATTTAATGTTCTATGCGGAGCACCTTCTTCTTGACTATACTCTCTTTTACATCGAGGAAAAGACTTTGAGAGTGGAGCTTGACGCTCTGCTCGATTACATGATAGAGGGCGTCAAAAAAAGAATGCAGGAGACGAAAAGAGAAAATCTCATCGAATCTTACACAACCGCTCTGTCATATCTCCTGGTCTCCAAGCGCTGTCTTTACGAAGATTATCCGATCATAAAAGCCGCCGAGGGAAGGGTTCAGACGGAGCTTTCAAAAATAGAGAATCATTCCGGTTTCGAAGAGTCTTCGATATTTTCCAAGAAAGAGGATTTTTCTCAGTACATTCCCAGGGGCCATTATACAAGAACCGAAAATCTCATGAAATATTTCAAGGCGATGATGTATCTTATGCGCATGCGCTTTGAAGTAGAAACAAAAGCCAATTCTGTAAACAGCGAGCTGAAGGCGGCTCTCATAATTGCTTCAGTGATGAATGAATCGCCCAAGGCGCAGCATCACTATAAAAAAATAAATGACGCTGTATCAATCCTTCTTCCGCGCGAAGATGACCTGATGCTGACCGAACTGGCCGATTCAATAGGAGAGAAGCTGACGGATGACTTTCTGTGCGACGAGGATAAAGTAAGTGAAGCGGCAAAGATCGCAGTGAATCTGTCACACTCCAAAATCATCTCTGATTACAAAAAAGACAATGAGCTTCAGAAGACAACCGTGGGTTTTATGGGGCAGAGGTATATATTCGACTCTGAGGTTTTTCAAAATCTTGTCTATGACAAAGTGACCTCTTACCAGGGCAAATCATCTCCGTTCACCCTTTACGGCGGGATGAGAACGATGCCGAGAGGGCTTGACCTAATGTACGTCTTAGGCTCAGGGAAGGCCTATGAAATACTCGAGGATGAGGGAGACGTGCAGTATTTAGGATATTCGGACAATGTTGTTATTATGAAGAAGAAGGCAAAGGAGCTCTCAAAAGAGTCCTTTTACAACAGGATGCTTCTTCAATTCGGAGAAGTCATAAAGGAGAGGAAGGAATCAAGCCCGCCGTTCATGCTCGACGAAAAGTTCCAGCTGAAGGAGCTTAATTCTCTTCTGGCCGCCTGGTCTGCTCTCAGGCATGACGTTATTCTCTACGCCAAACAATCCTATACAGTTAAAATCACAAGCGCGCCTCCCAAAGAAAAAACAAAAACAAAGGTGATAGCCGAGAGCTATTCAAAGCTATATGAGACGATGCGAAGCGACGTTGAAAATTTAACAGACAGACTATACGCAATATTCAAAGACGAGTGGATAAAAGAGGCCGGAGAGTCATTCGAAAAACTCTGCGAGCTATACAATGAGATATCATATCTCACGATGAAGCAGACCTTCTATGAGGACAACGCAAAAGTGAGGATGACTCTTTTGGATTTCGACATAGCCGTCAAGAATCTGCTCGTAAATCAGAAGGAGCGGGAGGACAACATGGCTATCGTCTCAGACGTTCATACGGACTCAAACTCCGAGATGGTTCTCCAGGAGTCAGTGGGCAGTGTGCTTAAAATGAATGCGGATTTCGGGGGAGAAATCTTCACCGGCGGAGCCATGTCTTACTATGAATTTAAAAAACCTATCTCTCAAAGAATGACAGACGAGGAATGGAGGGATTATCTTAAAACCGGAGACGCTTCAGAGCTTTTGTTCAGATGGCAGAAGAGGATATATGATTATACTGATAGGGGGAGAGTTTAAGAATCATGACGTAAAGACCGATTCTCTCTCTGGAAGGAAGACGAGGCCCTCCCTTGCAATTGTGAGAAAATCCGTTTTTTCGCTTTTAAGCGACGTATCGGGGAAGATGTGTCTAGATTTATTCGCAGGCAGCGGCGCTTTGGGTTTTGAAGCGCTTTCGAGAGGCGCCGGTTTTGTTTATTTTATAGACAGGGACAAGAACGCCGCCACTCTGTTAAGAAAAAACCTCGAAAGAATGAATTGCTCATCTAAAGCAGAGGTCCACAATACTGATTTCAGAATGGCTCTGAAGGCTCTTTCAAAGAGGAATCTCAAATTCGATTTTGTTTTTCTTGACCCGCCCTACAAATTCACAAAAGCTTACGACCCTGTGAGCTATGTTTTAAGTTCAGGAGTTCTCAATACGGGAGGAGAGGCTCTTCTTCTCAGCAGCGGTTCGGAAAGATTGGATATGGGGAGAGTCAAAGTATTGAAAGAGAAGGTCTTCACTTCAACGAGAATAACCATTTTCACGGGAGATAAAAATGAAAGTCATCTATCCGGGAACATTTGATCCGATAACCAACGGACATATCGACATCATTAAAAGAGGGATTAATCTCTTTGAAGAGGTGACTCTTCTCGTCTCATGCCATCCGTGGAAGAAGACACTTTTCACACTGGAAGAGAGAATAGAGATAATAAAAAAGGTGACAAACAGTCTTCCCAAAGTGAATGTGGACTCATACTGCGGATTGCTGGTGAGTTACATAGAAAAGAATAATGTCAAGGGAGTAATAAGGGGACTGCGTGCCGTCTCCGACTTTGAGTATGAATTTCAAATGGCTCTGACAAACAGGGAGATGAACCGGAATTTCGAAACAATCTTCTTCATGACGGACATAAACTATACGTATCTTTCATCAAGCATGGTAAAAGAGCTGGCAAAGCTTGATGCGGATATATCAAAGATGGTGCCTCCCGCAGTCGCGGAAAGCCTGAAGCAGAAGTATAAGGGATAAAAATGTACTACAAAAACAGAGCCAACAGAACTTCAATGGTCGCATGGCTTATACTTATAAACGTGATTGTGTTTGTTCTGCAGAACGTTTTCGGCGACCTTTTGATGTACTACTTTTCTCTGATACCTGCGTTTGTGACAAAAAAGCTCTTTATATGGCAGCTTTTCACACACATGTTCATGCACGGAAACCTTCTTCATCTTTTCTTTAACATGTTTTCCCTCTTCATATTCGGCGTCTCTTTGGAGCATCTTTGGGGTCCGAAACGATTCCTCTCTTACTATATTGTCTCAGGATTGGGAGGCGGCATCCTTCATTACCTGATAAATATAAACTCTGTTATACCTTCCATCGGAGCTTCAGGAGCTGTTTATGGAGTACTTCTCGCCTACGGCCTCACGTTTCCTGAGACGGTTCTATATCTGAATTTCTTCATTCCGGTGAAGGCAAAGTATGCAGTAATCATTTTCGGAGTAATGGAACTCTTCTTCGGCGTAACGAACACACGCTCGGGAATAGCTCATTTTGCCCACCTTGGAGGCCTTTTAGCCGGGTTCATATATTTGAAGTTTGAATACAAAATATTCAGACAGCTTTCAAAGGTAAAGGAAACAAAGGTCTACAAATCTTTTGAAGAGATGGATTTTCAGAGAAAGAAGGAGAAGCTTGACTCTCTTCTTGACAAAATATCGAAAGGCGGCTACAACAGTCTTTCCGAAGAAGAAAAATTCGAGTTGGATGACCTTTCACGCTGGTTCAGGGACAATGGATAGATTCTACAGAACCTATTCCGGTTTTCTCAGGGAAAAATTCAAAAAAGAGATATCCAAAATAAGCATTGCCACGCATGCCACATGCCCCAACAGAGACGGAACCCTTTCCTATGGCGGTTGCATATACTGCTCAGAAAGCGGTTCTGGAAGAGTTACCGATGATTCTCCGGCAGAGCAGGTCGCAGATTATCTTAATCGCCGGTCGAATCAATCAAAAGGATACATAGCGTATTTTCAGTCCTATTCAAACATGTACAAAGAAGGCGCAGGGATAAAGCAAGAGCTGAAGAAAATCGCTTTGATGAAATCCATTGTCGGATTTTCAGTAGCTACTAGACCCGATTGCATCGACTGCGGTATTATGGATTATTTGAAAAGTCTGTCAGAGACGCACTTCATTCAGATTGAGCTCGGTCTTGAGACGGCGAACGAAAAAACCCTTGAATCAATAAACAGAAAAATGAAATCCTCAGATTATCTTGACGCATGCAGAGAGGTAAAAAAAAGAATTCCCGGATGTCACATTGTCTGCCATGTAATCATCGGCCTTCCGGGAGAAAGCATGAAGGATTTTGAAGCTACGTTGGCATTGTTTAACGAAAGCTCGGCAGAAGGAATAAAATTCCACCATCTATACGTGCCGAAGAAAGCCCCCCTGGAAAAATTGTTTCGCGAAGGAAAGATTGAATTGATGGCTGAGGATGATTACATAGAGAATCTCCTGGCGCTCCTCGCAAGAGTTCCGAGCGACAGAGTAATTCACAGAATGAAATCATCTTCCAGTTCAATGGATCTTGTGGCGCCTCTGTGGACCTTAAATCCGTATTTCCGGGAAAAACTTTCGAAAAGAGCCGGAGAACTCAAAATATTTCAAGGAAGCTTTTATGGCGATAACGCTTTTAATTGTTGGAAAAAAGCGCTCTGACGAATTGAGCCGCCTGTGTGATGACTACATCAGCAGGATAAAGCAGTTCGATGAAATTGAAGTAAAATATGTTAAAGATGCAGGCGAACTCAAGGATGACGCTGACGAAGTTATAAAGAAGGAGTCTGAAAGGATTTTAAAAGAGATGAAGAACTTCGATAAAATATTTCTGCTCGACAGAACAGGAGAGGAGTTGGATTCGCATAGATTCTCTCAGCTACTCGGCAAAGGCAGTTCATGCTTTATTGTTGGCGGAAGCCATGGCGTAAACCAAAAGGTCAAGGACTCTTCAAGCAGAGTCATTTCATTTTCGAAGATGACATTTCCCCACAGACTCTTCAGAGTGATGCTGCTGGAGCAGATTTACAGGGGGTTTACAATAACGAAAAAAATGAGGTACCACAAGTGAACAATAGCGATATAGAGAAGCTTTACGAGGAAAAAAGACACGACAGAGTCGTGAGCGAATTCAAACCGATTGCCTCTTCATCCGACGATCCTCACCTTCTAAGGCTCTTTCTAAGGTCTGCCAACTCGGTTGGAATAAAGGTGTTCGACTGCGTATCGGATAAACTGATGGGCGACGACACTGACTATGTTTTCAACAGATTCATGCACGATGAATCTTATGTCAAAGAATCATCCGCAAATCTTTTGAAAAAAATCATATCCGACGAGAGGAATGATCTGCTTGAGGATTTTGTGTTGACATACATGGAACACGAAAAAAGACAGCCTGTATTCGACGAATTGAATGATTTCATAATTCACAGCAGAAACAAAAAAATTCTTACAGATTATCTCGGGATGATTGACGAGACAAATGAAAATTTGCACTTCATGATAATAAAAAGCATGATTTTTAACAAAGATTGTTTTGAAAAAGTTGCAAGAAGAGATGAAAAAGGCGTTTTAACCGCTTCGTTTGAGTGTTTTCTCAAAGGTCATGAACTCACGGGCGAGAATTTTGAAAAATTCGCTTCAGGCGCAAGATTCATACCCGGGATTTTTGTTTTATTTGAAAACGATCTTTACAGGATAGAGAAATTCGACAGGGAGCAGAGTGAGTTCACAATCAAAGACAAATTCGCAAGAAAAAGAACAGTGAAATACTCTGTGATAGCTGAAAAGACAGCCCCCATAAAAGAGAATGATTTCAGGGTTTACAAATACTTCAAGCCGGAAGAGGCAAGAGAGATTCCTCCATGCAGTCTGGTTGTTATGATACTGAAATACAGAGAGTCCGCTCTGGACAGGAGCCAGTTGAAGGATGAGCTTGTTTACGTTTTCGGAAAGGAGGCATCCTCGTATCTGACAAAAAACAAGAAGATTCTTGAACAGTGCCCGGAGATTGAAATAATCTACGAAAAACCGGAAAGGTACGTTCTCGCAACTGAGGGGAACTTTGTTTTCAATAAAGTCAAAAAGATGAAGACCATAGAGCAGATTAGGGACTACATGATGACAGCCCTTAAAAACAGAGAGATAAGCGACGAAGACGGCGAACTCATAGCAGAGTACGTGAATTCAATAAAGTCGGCCTATAAAAACGAGCTTCTCTATCTTATTACGGGAAAGGAAATATATGCCGCTCAGGCGACGATGAGTGATTTGGAGAATGGAGTATACATAAAATTCATCTTCGAAGCGCTCAAAATCAGACTTGACTCAAGCGAGGCAGGGGATAAAGAGATAGAGATAATGGAGAAACTTGACCCATTGCACATTGAAAGACTATTCCAGTCAATCTCTCCGAAGAGCAGAGAAAAGCTCCTTGAAGCAGTGCATAAAAGCCTAAGGCTTTCAAAAAACATGAAGATTATAGAATGGTACCTCACGCATCATCTTGAAGAGGAATTGTTTGATATGCATGAAGATTACATTATGCTGAGGGCGATAATGATATCAAACGACATATATGCTATGAAAAAGACTGATGAATTTCTCAATTTTATGAGAAGATTCTTTTTTGACCCGAAAAAAGAAAGGTTTATTGACGTGATAAAAAAAACAAACGATGAATCCGGGAAAAGAATATTTGACGAGTTCATGAAAATTCTCTACCTGAATGACTATCAGAAGGATGAAATCCGAAAACAGGTTTACTCCCAAAGGCCTGAGTACAGGGACTACAAACCGTCGGAATTTCTTCTTTCGACCCATGAGTCGATTAAAAGAAAACAGGATGAGTTTGCTGACATAACGGAAAACATTCTCAAAAAGCTTTCAAAAACTATTCAGGAGGCTGCCGCTCTCGGCGACTTGAGCGAAAATTCAGAGTATAAATTTGCAAGAGAACAGTACCGGCTCTTCTCCGTAAGGGCAGAGGAGCTTAAAAAACAGCTTTCCATTATGGAGCCGATAGACATGAACGGCGTGACCGGAGATAAGGTTGAGCCGGGAACGATTGTGACAGTGCTTAATAAAGCCGAATCCAGAGAGAAAACGTACAAAGTTCTGGGAGTATTCGACGTCGATGTCGACAGAGACATTATTTCTTATCTCTCTCCGCTGATGCAAAAGCTCATGGGAATGAAGACCAATGAGGAGACGGACGAGTATAAGGTAATCAAGATACGCAAAATTGAGGAGGAATGATGAAAAGATCTGTTTTTATGCTACTGCTTTGCGCCGCTCTCATGATATGGGGAGAGACGAAGATAAAAGAGGGAAACGTGATAAAGTTTGAATCAGACCAGGAATCCCTTTTTATTTACAGAAACGCAAACTTCTTCGACAAAGAGATTTTCTATCCGTCAAAAAAGAAATCATATTCATACAAGATTTCAAAAAACGACACCATAATCGCAATTGCCGACGATGACAATTCTCTAATCGGGGTTTACTCGGTTGAAAGAAAAAAAACAAGCCAGGATTTTCTGGGATTGGCTGAGGTTTACTCGTTTTTCTCAGACAAATCAAGAGCTATGGAGAGCCACAACAAAGCATTCCTTCAGGACAAGAGCTTTGAGGCGTATGATAAAATGATGGATTCATACGCGGTTTATTTCCCCGATTCGGTGGAGCAGAAAATAAGCGAGTTTTCAGAAAAATATCCGGAAAACGTGGGCGTGCTTTACAAAAATTCTCTTATACTGAAAGCCAGAATAAAGGAATATTCGCATCTTATTAAAAAGGCATTGACTCTTCCGGAGAAGAGCGAGAGTTATTTCAATTCGGTTCTCACGGCGATTTATGAGCTTGACGACGTGGAAGATTCGCTTCTGAAGAAATCCGTGATATTTTCACTTGACAGTTTTTATGACATGCCCGACTTTTTATTCATAATTTATCACGTAACTGACAAATACTCCGGCGAAAAGAGCGATTCAATTATAACCGCAAAGCTTGAAGCTCTTCTTGGAAAAAACATAAATGACGAAGTGAGATTCTACATAGCGTCATATCTCGCTGAGCATAACCAAAACATCAGCGACGCTCTTTTGTCCCTCAAAAGCCTCATGGAAAAGGAAATATACTCTGACTACGGGGAGTATGTGCTGTATTCCATAGCCAAGGGGTATTTGAACGCAGGCAATGCAGATTCAGCTCTGTTGTACGTCAAAAAGGCATCAAACGAATTCGCACCCAGGGATTATGATTTTTTCAAACTGATGTTTGACGCGGCATCCGCAAAAAATGACACTTCAATGGTTATTGATGCGGGATTTGAGCTTCTAACATACGACAGAAAGAACAAAGACGTTCTTGACAAGGTGCTTCTTCTCTCCAAGATGAGCGCCAAAGAGGCTGATAAAAGAATTGACTATTATCTTGAACAGGAGAGCGAAAAGAGAACATTCAGGGATTATAAGCTGACCTCGCTGAAGGGAGAAGAGATTGATTTTTCAAAATACAGGGGGAAGGTAGTGCTAATTGATTTCTTCGCCACATGGTGCGGGCCTTGCAAAATGGAGATAAAGGACCTTGTCAATATGAAAAAAGACTATTCAGGCACTAAG
>JAQVDU010000041.1 GCA_028698175.1 bacterium
AATGGGAATGCACATTATTGTTTTTTTAATTAAGCCTAACGTATAACAGTCTTTAAAATATACAAGAACACTCTCTGCTGACATAGATATAACGCCTCTTATTGATGCTGTGTCATAATAGGAAAAATTAAACATCGTTTTGTCACTTAATCCTGACGGTAATTCCGTATATTTATTGCAATCAAGTATCGGTGATAATCCGTAGTCTTTATAGCCCGATACTTGATGCATCGATGAATAATAGATAGGATCTGATTCAAATTTTTTAAAGTATCATTCCATGTCAAAAATCCTATCGTATCAATGCCCTCTGCTTTATTTCCATTTAAGAAGATTATCGGCATTGAACATAATTTTACTGAAGCTAAAATCATCCCAAGAATTAACATCTTCTTCATAATTGCTCCTAAAAATTATATAATATTTTTATAGTATGATTCAACATCTTCGGATTTATCTCTTCTACTTTATAAATAATATCAGGATAATTGGTACTTGATTTATATTGAAAATACATCTTATAATCCAAACCTAAATATAATGCCAACCTGTCGTCAATAAATGATAATTTAAAACCAGCACTTACCCCTGTTTGATAAAAATAGCGGTTGACTATTAAATATGTTCCATCATCCTCACGATCAAAAGGATATGGATTCACTCTTTGCTCAATAAATGTAAAACCGTTTCTTACTGCAAAATAGTATAAATTCAATTCCTTTGATATGAAAACATATAAAGAATTAAATTCAAAGAGATTTAATTTTTGATAATATGAAATATAGTAAGTTGAATCTCTCTCAAAATATAGCTCTCTAACTCTATCAAATGAATTCGAATACTCGTAGCCGTAACCTATTTTCAATGGAAAACTCTTTATTAAATTTAAATTGTGGCTTATCTCAATTCCATGAAACAAGCATATCCAGTTTCCATATGGATATATAAAGTCCGTTGCAGGTCCGAATTCCTTACCTCCATATATTAATGCTAATAGTCTTGGATAAATCCCCAATGTATATCCAATACTAACATTCGATTTCCTTTGTTCTTTCTTTCCACCCAAACAACAGCATGACAGCGGACTCACTTTCTTTTCCATTATCTCTTGTTGGTCTTTTTTTATTTCTTCGGTTAATAATGAATCTTTAATCAATGAAGCTGTATCACCCTCAATCTGCAAATTTTTAATGCCAATAGTATCAACTTGAATTATTGTATCTGCCTGTTGTGTTGTATTCGCTTCTATCTGCATTTCCCCCTCAGTTGACTGTCCGTATACCCCCAATACTCCAATCATAAGAAACATTGTCAACAGTCTCTTCATCCTGCCTCCTGATAACTTTTCAAATATTAACACTGCTCTACTTAATTATCAAGTCAAAGTTAAGTTTTATGATTTTGATTCATTGACAAAACAATTGCCTTATTGTATTATTATATTTATTGAGGTTTTAAAATAAAATAAAAAAGGAGAGTTTATGAAATACACGGATTATAAAAACGAAAGGATTTTAAATCTTTTGGGCTCAAAGACCCACATAAACCTTGTTTCAAGCAAAGGAGTTTTCGAAAAAATAGCAGACAAGCCGATAATCCTCATGGCGTGCAATATAAGGGTGAAGCACGTCGTGCCCGGAATAATGAAAGCAGCAGAAGAGCTTAATGCAATAGTCGGCTTTGAGCTTGCAAAGTCAGAGGGAGACCTTAACGGCGGATATACGGGGCAGACTCCCGACATATTCGTTAAGATGCTCCTTGATTATGCGGACAAATACAAATTCACAATGCCTTTTTTCATTCATGCAGACCATCTCACTGTGAAAGACACTGCGCAGAAGAATATTGATTCCGTTAAAAAGCTCATTGAATCTCAGATAAAAGCCGGATACACTTCGTATGCTATAGATGCATCTTTCAACGAGATTCCCGACAACATAAGGATAACAACTGAGCTTGCAAAGCCCATAATCGATGCAGGGTACGGACTTGAGACTGAAGTTGGTGAAGTGAAATCCGCTGGGCAGGAGGCTGAAATAACGACCGTAGAGGAGGCTGTGGAATATGTTAAGGGGCTCAACTCGAACGGAATTCACCCTCAGCTTCTCGCAATAAACAACGGATCAAAGCACGGAAATTACAAGCCTGGAGAGGATGTGCACATTGACCTAAACAGGACAAGGGACATCTACAATGCTATAAAGAATTACAAGGTGACTGTGGCTCAGCACGGAATAACAGGAACCCCCCTTAACGTGATAGGTGAGTTTGCCGACTGCGGCATAAGGAAGGGCAACGTCGGCACCGAGTGGCAGAACATCGCCTTTAAAAATTTGCCTGAAGAACTCATGAACAGAATGAACAAATGGTGCGATGACAATTTCAAGGATATCAAGTTCGCAACCAAGGAATTCAAAACCGATATAGATTCGGTTGATTCGAAATACTCGGACAAGATACTCGACGAAGCATACAAAAAGGCAAAGGAATTCATCATCGCCTTCAGGGCGAAGGATTCCGCAAAACTTCTGGAGTGATGATGAAGACAGTAAACTCTCTCATGCAGGATGAAAAGAGCCATCTTGCCCCATTCGCTTCGCTCTCCTGCGAAAGCAAAGGCAGAAAGCATGAAATAAAGGATTCTGCGCACAGAACTCCTTTTCAAAGGGACAGGGACAGAATAGTCCACTCAACCGCTTTCAGGCGTCTTGAATATAAAACCCAGGTCTTCGTCAATCATGAAGCGGATTATTACAGAACCCGTCTCACTCACACTATAGAGGTGGCGCAGATAGGCCGTTCAATGGCGAAATCGCTCCGTCTGAACGAGGATTTGACAGAAGCTATAGCTTTGGCTCATGACATAGGCCACACTCCCTTCGGACATGCAGGAGAGAGGGCTCTCCACGACCTTATGGAGAAGCACGGAGGATTCGAACACAACTCTCAATCGCTGAGAGTTGTCGATTATCTTGAAGAGAGGTATGCCGAATACAGAGGACTCAATCTCACGTGGGAAGTGAGAGAGGGCATAATCAAGCACCACACGAGCTATGACAATCCGGACAAATCCTTGCTTAAGGATTTCCTTCCCGGCAAATCATCCTCGCTTGAAGCGCAGATAGTGAACATTGCCGATGAAATAGCATACAACAACCATGACATTGACGACGGATTGGAGTCGGACCTCATCAAAATAGAAGAGCTCCTCGACATCCCGCTCTTCAAGGAGTGTTTCGACAGATGCAGAAAAAAGGTGCGCAATGAAAAGATTTTAAGATTTGAAATAGTCAGAGAGCTTATAGGAGCGCAGATAAACGACGCTATCGTCTCATCGATAAACAGAATAAACGAAAAAAACATAAAATCCCTTGATGATGTGAGAAATTCAGAGATACTGATAGACTATTCTCCAGAAATGAAAAAGAAGAATATTGAGCTAAAAAAACACCTCTATGAGAATCTTTACAAAAACTACAAGGTGCTCAAGATGCAGCACAAGGCGGAGAGGTATATTGAGAAGCTCTTCCGCGCTTATGAAGAGGATATAAGACAGCTTCCTCCGAAATTTTTCGACGAAGTCAAATCGCAGGGTGAGAAGCGCGTTATTGCCGATTACATAGCGGGAATGACAGACAGGTACGCTCAGGATGAGTATGGTCGGCTCTTCCTTCCCTACGAAAGGATGTAATGCTCTCAAAGATAAAGAGCGCCGTAAACGACATAGTCTCATCGGATTCCTCGCCCTTTGAAATCTCCTTCGGTTTCGGAGTGGGCATCTTCATAGGATTTTTGCCTTTTTACGGATTTCAAACGATTCTTTCCGTATTGGCGGCGGCTCTTATTAAAAAGACCAACAAACTTGCCCTGATTTTCGCGACCCAGCTCTTTCTTCCCTTTGTGATTCCTTTTGTGGTGGCGGCGAATTATTTCACAGGGTCTCTTCTGCTTTACGGTAAAGTCGCCTTTTTCAGGATACAGGACATTTCCGAGGTCTTTGTTTTTTTCCTCCCCATACTCCTCGGCTCCATTCCTAACGGGCTTCTCTTCGGTTTTGTTTTCGGACTGGTCATTTTCAAAGCAATCTCCGCAAGAAGGAAAATCAATGAACGGGAAACGAAGTGAAATCATAAACCAAGCTTCTCTCTTAAAGAGGGAGGGGAGGCTGCATGAGGCGATTGCCGTATGCGGAGTTTTGCTTGAAGAGGACATATTTGACCCGGAGGCATACTCCATGATCGGAAAGATATACTATCTTCTTGATGACTACGACGCGGCATCAAGATACTTTCTCTGCGCTCTGCAACTTGAGATTCTCAATGCGTCTGACGAAAGAGAGAAGAATGAGTCATACAGAAAAGAGACTGACGAACTTATCGAATCTTCTATGAATCCTGTTGTCGCGGCGGCAGGTTCCGGTTCTTCAATAAAATTCATCCTTCTCTTCGGCCACACGCTTATTCATCTGGCTCACTCCCTTGCCGACAAATCACTTGTCCACCAGAACAAAGAAGAAAGGGACCTCTACAAAGATATAATCTCCGGGAAAACTGCAGAGAGCAATGAGAAATACAAGAAAATCCAGAATGAATTTTATTTTAACGTGGGTTTGATCTTTGCGGTTGCGGCTTTAGATATGAACCTCAGAAGAGAAGAAGTCATGTCTGCATATTTCTCTTTTGATTCTTATCAGCTTCAGGATTTATACAGTGAATCCTTGAATGTGCTTGAAAAAATACGGTGACTACAGCTTCTTGACATAACAGCGCCTTCTCTTGTGCTGGCGCCTTTCAAAGTATTTCCAGAATGACTGAATTTTTACGTTTGTTTCAAGTTCTCCGCTCGTCTCAGCAGAGAATATTTTTCTTTTGATGCAGGATTTCGCTATCTCTGAAATCAAAAGGGCATTCACTCCGAGGTCATGGTACTCTTTTTTCACGCCTGTGATGTAAAGGTCTATTGTTTTTGGAAACCTTAAAGCATAGAGCAGATGCAGAAATCCAAACGGGAAAAGAGAACCGTTTGCCTTTTGAAGAGCTTTTGAAAGGGAGGGCATGGCTATTCCGAATCCCACGGGAGATTCATTCTTGTCCATCACAAGCTTTACAAAATCAGGATTGATGAAACCGAAGTACTGCTCCGTGTAAACTTCCATCTGCTCCTCATTGAGCGGAACGTAGCCGTACAGGTTGGCGTAAGCTTCATTCTGAATCAAAAAAATATTTTTTGCATATTTTTTCAAATCCCTGGCCTTCTTTGCCTTGAACACGTGAAGGTCGAGTTTCTCCATCACAATCCTGTTGACCCGTTCAATCTTTTCAGGTATCTCCCGCGGCACTTTGATTTCATACTCCACCCAGTCGACATCCTTGGCGTACCCGAGATTTTCCAGATGCTTCGGATAGTACTCGTAATTATATATCATCGGAAGAGTTCCCAGTTCATTGAATCCCTCAATAAGCATACCCTCCTGGTCAAGGTCTGTAAAACCCATGGGCCCGTGGCTGTACTCTATGTTGTTCTCCCTCAGCCAGTCTTCGTAAGTTTCAAAGAGCATCTTTGAAACATCTCTGTTGTCGACGAACTCTATCCAGCCGAACCTGCCTATCGACTTTTTCCATATTTCGATTTCCTTTGAGTTTATTATTCCGACTATCCTTCCAAGAACTGCTCCCGTGTCGCTCTTCACAGTAAACATTTTGACCTTGCAAAATTTGAAAGCAGGGTTCTTGTCAGAGCGCAGAGTGTTCCTCACGTCGAATTTCAGAAGGGGAACGAAACAGCTGTTTTTTTTGTAATGGTCATACTGAAACTGAATGAAATCCTCCAGGTCCCTTACGTTCTTCACCTCTTCAATTCTCATGTCGCCTCCCTATTTTATTTCCAGCATTCTCTCTATCGCTCTGAGGGCATTCTTTCTGACACTTTCATCTATCAAGATCTCATACTGTTCATTTTCAAGGGATACAATAACATCATCGAGTCTGGTTTTCTTCATGTTCAGGCAAGTAAGCGGGCTATCTTCCCTTAAAAGATGAAATTCCTTTCCGGGATAAAGCTTTTTAAGTTTGTAGGCCATACCCTCTTCAGTACCAACAATGAATTCGTCTAAATCATCCTCTCCTGCCTTTCTCTGCATCTCTCCGGTTGAGAGAACATAATCAGCCATCAGCTGTATGTTTTCAGGGGCTTCCGGATGTATCATCAGCTTTGAGAGGGGGTGTTTTCTTCTTGCATTCAAAACATCTTCTTCTTTTATCTGGTTGTGAACGTAGCACCATCCGTTATAAGGTATTATTTTTTTCTTTGTCTGCCTCGCGACAAATGCGGCGAGGTTTTTGTCGGGAAGAAATATTATTTCATCATTTTCAAGAGAATTGACCACCTTTACGGCATTTGAAGAGGTGCAGCAGATATCGCTCGCCGCCTTGACCTCTGCGGTAGTGTTGACATAGGCAACAACTGCGGCATTCGGATGCTCCCGCCTCATTCTTTCAAGAACTTTTAACTGAACCATGTCAGCCATTTCACATCCGGCGTCCTCTACAGGCAGAACAACCTTTTTGTCGGGGGAGAGCAGTTTTGCAGTCTCAGCCATGAACCTTACACCTGCAAAGAGAATCTTCTTTGTCTTTATTTCCCTCGTCATTCTTGAAAGCTCCAGAGAGTCGCCTGTGAAATCTGCGATGTCCTGAACCTCTTTTGTCTGATAATTGTGGGCAAGTATCGTAAAATCCTTTTCTCTTTTCATCAAAGCGATTTTTTCTGATTTTGATTTCATTTGATTCTCTTCATTTCAATTTTTCCCGCCTTCAAGTACGTGAACAAATCTTCTTCAAATCTCACTATCAGATTTTTGTTTTCGGACGCCCATTCCTTTATCTTGCCTTCCTCTGCCTTTGACAATTCAAAATCGCCGTGAATCATAGAGCATGAGTAGATTTCGCCCTCATAGAACATCAGGAAAAAAGGAAGAACGAGCCAGTCATTGGGATCATTGGCTGCTTTGTAAGTCTTTGTCTTCACTTTAGCGTCGGATGAGTAGGTCTCTATCAGAGAATCCTTAAACAACAGATAGCCGTTGCTCTTAACGCCCAGTTTGCTGTATTCGGAGTCGATCGAGAGAACCTTCAGCGGAGAGAGGAGTATCTTTGCGCTGTTCTTTGCCTTTACTGTGTTAAATGCGACCTTTGTGTCAAATTCAACTATGAGTGTGTCGTTTTTTTCATAGGAATATATTTCCGATGACCCGGAATACGGGAACATCTTAACGGAAAATGTTCCCTCATACGCCTTTGCGTCTGACAGTAAAAACAAGGAAAGTATTGATAGTAAGCTAAATGATTTTGACAAACTTCTTCTTTCCCACCTGAAGTATGTCTCCGCTCTCAGGTTTGTATGAAAAATTGAAGTCAGTGACTGCTTTTTGATTTATTTTTACACCGCCCTGTTTTATCAGGCGGCTCGCCTCTGATGATGACTCTACTAAATTCAATTCCTTCAACAGTGCCGTAAGTTTGTATTCTCTGCTTTTGTCAAGCGATTTTTCTTCTATTTCGTCAGGAAGACCTTTCTCCTTGAATATCCTGTTGAATTCGGCTTCCGCCTCTTCTGCAAGGATGTCAGAGTGATACAGGGAAATTATTTTTTTTGCGAGCAATACTTTCATATTTCGCGGGTTATCGCCCGCTTTAAGAGATTCTTCAGCTCTCTTCACTTCTTCTGCAGACATGTTCGTAGCAAGTGTCATATACTTTAAAATAAGTCCGTCCGGTATTGACATTGTCTTCCCGAACATCTCTTTTGGCGATTCGGTTATGGCTATGTAATTGCCGTAACTTTTTGACATCTTCCTTGTCCCGTCAAGTCCTTCCAGAAGAGGCATTGTCATTATTATCTGCGGTTCAACTCCGTACGCCTCCTGTATCTCCCTTCCCAGAAGAAGATTGAATTTCTGGTCCGTGCCTCCGAGTTCAATGTCTGCCTTTACAGCCACAGAGTCGTATGCCTGAAAGAGAGGATAGAGAAATTCATGTATTGAAATCGGAACGCCGCTCTTGTATCTTTCAAAGAAATAGTCCCTCTCCAGCATCCTCGCCACTGTGAATTTTGAAGTCAGATTGACAATGTCTGTGGGTTTTAGAGCGTCCGACCATTCTCCATTTAGCCGTATCTCAGTCATATTCTCTTTGAGGATTCTGAAGACCTGATCTTTGTAATTCTCAAGATTCTTTTTCACCTCATCGTCTGTGAGCTGGGGTCTTGTTTTGTTCTTTCCCGTCGGGTCGCCGATTTTTCCCGTAAAGTCTCCGAAAATCAAAACCGCCTTGTGACCGAAATCCTGGAATGCCCTCAGCTTCCTCAGCGGAATAGCAAAACCGAGATGAATGTCTGGTCCTGAAGCGTCAATTCCGAGCTTCACTCTCAGTGGTTTGTTTTCTTTTTGGGATTTTTCAAGCTTCTCTTTCAATCCGTTTTCAGGAAGAACGTCGACTGTTCCCTTTGAAAGAATCTCTATCTGTTTTTGTATGTCCATATTCTCTTTTAAATGACGGCACAGGGATTCGAACCCCGGACACGTGGATTATGATTCCACTGCTCTACCGGCTGAGCTATGCCGCCATTATCCTTTATCTGTAATCTTTTACAGTGTATTT
The DNA here is from genome assembly GCA_028698175.1 of bacterium. Classification (GTDB taxonomy): domain Bacteria; phylum Hydrothermota; class 32-111; order 32-111; family 32-111; genus UBA2202. The sequence continues at coordinate 8,658 of JAQVDU010000041.1, forward strand.
GCTCTTTAAATTTCTCATCCAGTCGGCCGCTATCGCCTGCTGTTTGCTCTGCATTATCGTCTGATAGTATGTTTCAAAGAGTTTCTGGACATTCTCCTGCGAAATTTCCTCTGTCTTAAGCACTCTGAAAATATAACCTGTGTTTTCTCCGGTCACGTAGAAGTTTCTGTTTTGCTCTGCTCCAAAAACTGCTCCGAAGAGAGGGGAATTGGGTTCAACTTCCGACAGCCTCTCTTTTGCGGTGACAAGTCCCGTCTTGTAGTATCTGAGCTTGTTTTTAGCCGCAAAACCCTGCAGAGAGCTCTTTTCCGTTTCAATCTTCTGAACAAGATTTGAAAGGTTGACGGCTGATAATATCTTTCTCTTTTTAGAAATTATAGTGCTCTTAACAAGTTCTTTCGCCTCTTCATAATCAGGCATTCCGCCCTCTTCTTTTGCGTCAAGGCGTGCAATCACAAAGAAATCCGGAAGCTCTACAACGGAACTTATGTCGTTTATTTTTGCGCTTGAGGCGAAATCAATAAGCTTTGGCGCATTGCTTCCAAGCTCGGCAATCTGGTTCTTTTCCGGATTGAAAGGCATAGTAGTTATTATTTCAAGGGACTCCTCTTTAGCCGAGTTTTCAAAACCGTTATCCTTCATTTTTCTCTGGATATTCTCGGCATTCTTTTTTGTTGCTTCAACTGTCTCCATTGAAGGAGTTATCGAAATGAGTATGTGGCTTGCCTTTACAGAATCCTGCCTCACGTCTTCGCATCTTATTATGTGCCAGCCGAACTGGGTCCTCACGGGGGCTGAAACCTCATTCTTCTTCATCGCGAATACCGCGTCATTGAACTCCTTAACCATCATTCCTCTCTTAAACCACCCGAGGGAACCGCCCTGAGCTCCGCTTCCGTAATCCTCTGAGTAAAGCTCTGCGGCCTTTTCAAAGGATATGTTTCCCTCTGCAATGTCAGCCCTCAGTCCGTCTATATTCTCCTTGGAAGAGAGAACGTCCTGAGATGACGGCGTTTTCGGAATAGCGACAAGAGAAATCACGGCTTCAGGATTTCTTACGAACTGATACCGGTTATTCTCAAAGTATGACTTCGCTTCCTCTTCTGAAACAGTAATAGGCGACTGAATCACGGTGGGAACTACGACATACTCTATCTGAAATTTTGATTCGGCGAACCTGAGAGCCCTTCCCACTTCGTCGTTCTGGACTTTTATACCGGAGAGAAGGTCTGTCTGTATCTTCACCTTGGGCAGCTGATCTTTTATCTGCATATAATAGCTTATGTAAAACTCCCTGTTCTGCGGGTCGGATATCATCTGTCTGTAAAGATCAAAATCAAAAGTTCCGTCCTCTTTATAGAACCTTTGATCGCTTCTGAGCTCCTGAGGCGGAACATTGAGAACTATGGATTTTATTTCGTCTTCAGTCGAAGTATATCCGTATTTTTTCTGAATGTCGGCGAACATTATATCGCTCACAATTTTATCAAATGCCTGATCGAGGAGCATCTTTTCGGTTCTTGCGTCAATGTTGCTTTTATTGCTTGAAGCAAGATATGCTTTTCTCATGTCCAGATAAACGCTGTTAAGGTAATTTGAGGAAATCTTCGTGTTGTTTATTTTTCCCACATAATCGCCTCTTTCTGGCGAATTGGAGCTTGAAATGTCCATTCCCCACTGGAAGAACATCAACAAAACGAAAGCGACTATAACTATCACGAAAATGATGGTCATGTTTTTTCTGAGCTTTGTCATCATAAAGGCATCTCCTTTTATTATAAAGATGTCTAATATATCACATTAAGCGTTTTTTTTCAAGAGGTATGTCACAGATAGATCATCTTTGATTGTTCTTTCCTGCCTCCTCTTTTTTTGCCGGCTTCTGCTTTTGTTTTCCGAATTTCGGGCTTGCGAATTTTTCAGTTATTGAACTTCTGTGGATTGACTGTTTAACCGTTCCTTTTCTGGGCATTTTAAACTCCTTTCAGCAAATTAACTTGTTTTACGCAAATAACAATATAATCATCAGTATAACAGATACAAAAATAAAAACAAATGAAATATTTGATTTCCTGAAAGATGCGGAAAGCCGAAAAAAATATGCGAAACTCTCTGCTAAACCTTGAAAAGAGAGAGTTGACAAGATCGTTATTTCAAGTATTATTCAAATATGAATATTCTATCATTTATTTCGCAAAAAATCAAAATTCGGTATTTCATAAGAGAAATTCCGAAAAACGCCATGATTCTTGAGATAGGTTCAGGCAGTATGTGGCTTTCAAAATATATGAGGAATAATGGTTGGTCTGGTTATTTGGGCATTGACATGATTCCTCCGGCTGAAATAGTCGGAGATATAAAGGAATGGAGGCGACTCGGTTTGAAGGAAGAGAGCTTTGATTACATAATAGCTTTTGAAGTCTTGGAGCATATTGACATAATACCCGAAGCACTCGCCCTTCTCAAAGATAAAGGAAAGCTTTTAATTACAACTCCCTACCCTAAGGCGGATAAAATTCTCGAATTCTTTGAGAAAATAAAGCTGAATCAACGCCGAACAAGCGCTCACACAAATCTGATTTTTTTGAAAAACATCAAGAATTTCAGCAATTACAGAATATTGAATATTCTTTCTTTAAGTCAAAGGGGAAAATTCACGAAGTAAACCAAGCATCACTTGTTTCATTTGGTTTTAACAAATTTCAAAATCATCTACGCGAGCATTAGAGCAATAAAAAAAATAATCGACAATAAAAGAAAACCAAACGAAACGTCTTTTTCCTTCGGCGGTTCATAACCTGATATGAAGCACTCCGGCTCGTCAGCAAGATTCTTTCTGTACTCTAATTGCTCATGCGGAACGAATTCTTCTCCCGACAGCCCATCAAGCATTTTTTTCACAAGAGCCACAAATGACGGCGTGAAGACAAAATTTGATTTTGAAGTATCAAGCGGAAGAGCGATATAGAAGACGCCACCTGTTTTTGAGGCAATTCTTTCTCCCGATTTTGTCATTATAAGAGGGGTTCCCGGGACTTCGCACAGGGCTGTATATTCTATCGTTTTATTCATATCTTTAATTGAGTTCCTGAAACGTTCATCCGCGGCTAAAAAAGCGCTCTTTTTCGCTGAATATTCATTTTCTTTAGAGAATACTATGCCTTTTTCAATATCACTTTTAAATGATATTTTTATCTTTGCCTGTGAATCTTCTTCAATGTCAAGAGCCCTGAGAACCCTTCTTACATGCTCATCTTTGGTTTTGTCGCACACGCGGTTTAATACGGGTGAGATTTCTTTTTCCAGATAAATCGAGTCATACACGCAATTGATGGATATTATCTTTCTATCGGGGAGTTTAACATTGTTTTCACCCTTAACAAGCTTTGCGGATTTTTTATAAATGTTATCGTCTTTGTCTTTGAAAGCCACTTCTATTGGAGAATCAATCATGCTGTAAAGAGTAATTTCGGAGGATATTCCGGTTATAAGAACTTTCGGAGGATTTCTTCTCACTATTACATCCGTCTCTAGATTGAATCTCTCAAATGTTCTGTCGGTCAGAAAAACGGATTTGACTGACTTGGACTTTAGCTTTTGAATCTGTTTCGATACGTTTTCAATTACCGTAGTTTTTGGAATGAGTTCTTTTCTCTGCACAAAGAGTTCCTGAAGAGGATATTTCACTTGTTTGTTGTTTATTATAAGATGCACGTTCGAATAATCATTTTCTTTTAAGAGAGAATCGATAATTTGGTTTATTTCCAAGCGTGAAACGCCGAGGTGTGGAGTATAGTCGATGAATAAAAGCAGGTGATCAGTCCTGTCAGACGACAGTGCGGGCTTTGCCAAGAAAATAATGAGCGAAGCAAGCGAAGAGAGAAGAATAAGAATCCTTGCCATACGCATGAAAAACGATTTGAATGAGTTCTTTTCTATGCTTTTGGCATTGAATATTTTCACAAATGGGTAGTAGGTCTCTCTGCTCTTTTTTTTCATAAAAAGAAGTAAAAGAGCAGTCGGCGGCAAAAGAAAAAAAAGCAGTAGGAACTCATCAATGAGAAATCTCATGAGAGCCGCCTCCTGAAGAACACGGAGAGGGGGTCATCGAAACCGTCTTCAATGTATATGGCGTTATAATCAATTGACTTCATCAGGCAATTCTCTCTTATTCTTTTGTTTCTTTCCTTTATGATTTTCAGTCTCTCGGCATATCTTCCTCCTACGGATGACAGCTTCGTCTCCATGTCCATAAGAGAATCATTGTCAAGTATATCCCTGCTCTCCTCCTTTCTGCTGGATATGTGAAAGATTATCGCATCGTTTTTTTTCACCCTCATACCTGCCATGGAGTCGATTATTTCATTTTCATCGTCTCCCATGTCGGTTATCAGAACTATAAATGACGGTTCTTTTGTCTTTTCAAACACCTTCTCAAGAGCGGGAATCATTTTTGTCTCGCCGGAAACCGAGCTCGAGTTTATATCCCTGCAGGCTTCGTAAATTGATTTTTTTCCGGCGCCAGCTCTTTTGAAAACATGCAATTTGTCGGAAAAAAGCCCATAAGAGAAGGAATCATTCTGTTTGGCGCAGATGTATGAAAACAGAAAAGCAAGAGTCTTTGAGTATTCGAATTTATAGAAAAATCCCATTGATGCGCTCGTGTCAAGTAACAAAACCATCTCCGCATTCGTCTCGTCATCGCTCTCTTTTACGTAGTATTTTGAGCTTTTAAGATACGCCTTCCAGTCGATTCTGTTGAAATCGTCTCCGGCAACGTATTCTCTGTATTGAGAGAACTCGGAGGAAGACCCTTTATACGGAACAGGGTGTATCCCTGAAAAATATCCCCTGAGTATAAGTTTTGAACGGAGAAAAAGATTCGGAATCTGTAATAATTTTATCTCTTCTTTTTTATTCATTGATTCTTCTCAGAATCCTGAATTTATTTGTCCGATAAATAAGTTCGTAGTTTTCGTTCAGCGCGTCATAAACTCTTGTGCTTTCTTCATCAAACATAAAATAATATTCAATATCGTTCTCTTTCAGTTCTGTTTTGAAAGTTTCAGAATCTATCTCCTTCCCAAAAGCTCCGAAATAGTGATTTTTCATATAGAAGGAGAGAATGGTCATAAATGGCCTGTTTGAATCAGACCCTGTGTTGCCTTTTACTGCAAGAGGTTTTATTTCCTGATACGCCTCATAAATGTCTTTATTGATATTTAGGTCGGAATACAGGTTTCTTGCAGGCATTATAAGAAACGTAAGCATGATTATTGCAAACAGCGTATTTTTGACATTTTCCTTTTTTATTGCAGAGTCAATCGCAATTGCCGCCATGGCAATCAGCACAAAGAAATTCACCCACAGATATCTCTGCTCAAAGGCTATAAGTATGTATCCCGCGGCAGACAAAAACAAAGCCGCGAGAAGGTTCGCATTCTCCCTTCTTCTTCTCTTCATGAAAATCATGACGAAGGAAGACAGTATGATGAGAAGCGAAAGGTATGAGAATGAATTGAGAAGATCCAGAAACCACGGGACATTCTTCCTCAGAAGCTTTATCTGATGTTTCATGTTGTCAGCCGAAGAGAACGGGTTCCAGGCCGAAGGATATACATCCGAAGGATCATCCCAGTTTGACGTGCTGAGCGTATCCGGAAGCTTCATTGCGTGTACGTATGGGCCTCTCACTTCCTCTCTTACGGGTCCGAATGAAGCATAGTTGAATTTTCCCGTAGTTCCGACGGTAAATTCTCCGTATTTGACGCTTATGGGAACAATCCAGAGAAGAGAGAGCATCAGGAATAATCCTACTGCTGATGCATATGCGGCGAGAATTCTTTTCCTTTCGCCAGAGGCAAAAAACTCAATCGCGGAAATAACTGTAAAATGCGAGAGAAAAAAGAAGAACCCGTATGTCTTCGAAAGATAGAGAACAAATCCTGCTGCTCCGGCTTTCAGAAAGAACCGCTTCGATTTGAATGCATCTTTGCCTATTACAATGGAAAGGTAAAATATCATGACTGACGCCGTGAGGAAATCGGAGGATGCGACCACCATAGAAAAATAAAGCACTCCGATTACCGAGACGGCCATTGCCATAGCCTTTAATCTGAATTCCATTCTTATTGCGTCAAGAAGCCTGCCGAATGAGAATAAGGCAAAGAGCCCTATGAAAAGAGAGAGAATCTTGAATGACAGTACTGCGTCAGAGAATATCAGAATAAACGGCATAAGAAGCCACGAAACAAGAGGCGGCCAGTAACCGTTGACTGCAAGCGCACACTCGCCGGCAAGGTACTTTTGGGAAATGTTTATGAGCGATATGGAGTCCGGATTTATCTGGTATCTGAAGAACGGAAGAAGAATAAGAAAGAGAGCAAAGTATGAGAAGTTGACTGCCGCTCTGAGTATTATTTCACTTCTCTTCATGATAATCCTCCTCCGTATTTATGTTCCATATCTCACTTCTCTTCGAGAAATTGTTCTTTATGGAATCGACTGCGGCCTTTGCGGAGAGCATTGAATGGTCCATATTGTTGTACCGGTGCATTCCGTTTCTTCCGACCAGATAAAGATTCTCATATCTTAATGACCACTCGCGGATCCTGTCCAGCTCGCCGTACGTTCCGAAATAGGCGGGATAAGCCTTTTCCATTCTCAGAACGGTGCTGTCGATTACGTCCTCTCTTTTTATAAATCCGATCTTCTCCATCTCCGAGATTGCGAACTCCGCCATCTCTGCATCGCTCTTTGAGCTTATTTCGTCTCCTTCTGAGGTGAAATATTCGAGGCCCATCCACACATGCGACTGGTTTTTTACAAGGTAGGGGCTCCAGTTATTGAATATCTGCGCCCTTCCCACCTTTACGTCCCGCTCCTGTATGTAAATCCAGTTGTCAGGCACAATTCCGTTGATAGTGGGAATTTTGGTCTCATTCTCAATCGCAAGTCTTCCGAGAAGGAGTCCGACAGTCAGAAAGTCCCTGTACACAAGTCCGTCGGCTATTCTTCCGATTTCATCATCCTTTGCGTCGAATCCGGCCACAAGGTCTTTTATCGGCATGGTTGAGATGAACGCATCGCACTCAAAGTATTCCTCTTTATTCTTTCCGCAGTCAAAGAGAGTTACTCCCTTTACCCTCTCTCCTTCTGTATGAATTTTCTTTACTTCCGCTCCAAGAACTATTTTTGCCCCTCTCTTCTCGGCCTCCGCTGCGACGAACTCCCAGAGCTGCCCCGGCCCGAGCTTCGGATAGAGGAACTGCTCTATGAGGCTAGTCTCCGTCTTCTTCTGGCTTATGTCATTGCTCTTCACGAATATTTTCTTCAGAGAGTGCAATATCGCCTTTGTCACGTCAAGACCCTTTACCCTCTGTGCTCCCCATTCGGGCTTTATCTCCGTGCATTTCACTCCCCAGACCTTCTCCGTGTAATCTTTGAAGAATGTCATGTACAGTTCGCGACCGAATCTGTTGATGAAGAAATCTTCAAGGGATCTCTCGCTGCGTATCGGATTTATCCTGACTGCTATATAGCTCATTCCGATTCTGAACATTCTCATGAGGCCGAGGTTCTTTATGGTGTTCATGTTCAGAGAGACCGGATAATCGAAAAATGACCTGAGATAAAATATTCTTGAAAGACGGTTTCTTATAAGAAGGACATTATCTTCTTTCTCCGGATCTAAAGATTTCGGATCCTCCGATAAATTCACTTTTCTGTTTAGAAGAATGTCGTCCTTGGAGGGAGCACCTTGTATCGGAAATTTTGATTTCCAAAAATCCATAACCCAATCGGATTTTGAGAAAAATCTGTGACCGCCGATGTCAATTCGGTTGCCCTTGTAATTCACGGTCTTTGCGATTCCCCCGAGCATCTGCGTCTTTTCGAAGAGAATTACCTCGTAATCCTTCTCCGCCGACAAAAGGTTGGCTGCAGTGATTCCGGCAGGACCGCCGCCGGCGATTATTATTCTTTTTTTCATTTACTCTCCGCTAGAGTTTTCCTTGCCACAGTCAGTATCGAAAATCCGACAGGCAGAAGGTTGTTGACCGTAAAAATTCCTTCGAGCCTCAGGACAAGGCTTCCGATGCGGTTTAGAGAATTGTTGACTTCTCCCACGTCGGATTCTTTTTCGTATCCGGAGATTCTTGATTTCAGAATCCTTGAAGCTGCTCCCGGAAGAAATAGAAAACCGTTCCAGAAGACCATGTCGGTTACTTCGAACCGTCCCTTCAAAAGCCTCTTTATCTCCATTCTTGAATATCTGTGCTTTGTATCAACCGAAAAATCATGGTATGAGTAGAGCATGTCAAATGCCGGAAGATTCATTATGAGAATTCCGTTTTTCGAGAGTATTCTGTGATACTCGGAGATTGTTCTGTCTTCATCTATCCCTCTGTGTTGAAGAACGTCCATCGACAGAACGATGTCAAAGGATTCATCCTTTACGGGAATTTCATTCACGCTTCCGTTTATTCTGTTTTTGCACTCTTTTCTGCAAAGTTCCAACCCTCTCAGGCTTATGTACATTCCAACCCCGTTTTCAAAGTATGCGATATCTCTTCCTGTGCCGCATCCGGAATCAAATACTCTGGGCTTGTCTTCCGGGCAGTATTTTTTAAGATAGAGATCGGAAGAGC
>JAQVDU010000042.1 GCA_028698175.1 bacterium
CAGGACGGAGGAGAGGACACCGGCCTATTTGCCGATATAGCTGAAGCGTACGACATACTTTCGGATGATGAAAAGAGAGCTACTTACGACTCGAACCTCAAAAAGTACAATGAAGGCGTGGACGTCGAACAGAAGAAGAGAGAGGAAAAATTCGAACAACTTTTTCTCAGGGCAAAGAAGAGAATACGGGAGTCAAGATATTCGGAAGCCGTTGAATACTTCGAAAAACTGGAGAATAATTACAAGTACACAAACAAACAGCCTGCTCCGGAGTTCTACTCATACTTCGGGTACGCACTTTTCATGAGCGGAAAAGACAAAAAAAACGGAATTGACTATATGGACAAGGCAGTGACGAAGACAATGTTCTCAGACGAAGATTTCATGGCGAATCTTGCAGAAGCTTACTATATGAACAATGAGAAGAAAAGGGCTGACGAACTTATAAAGCAGATTTTCAGCGTCAATCCGAAGAGCAAAAAGGCGTACTTGCTGAGAAAGAAGTATGCACCTCAAAAGAAGAGCATATTAGACATGATTTTCAGGAGGAAATAATGGATTTTGACCTTGTCTTGAAAGAATCGGGAGCAAAGATAACCGGCTGTGCGGCGGTCTCTCTTGTCGGAACGGACGGAATAGCTTTGTCGTCATTCACAAAGAACAATCAGTCAGACCTCTCTCTCGCCGATGCGGAGCTTGCGACACTCTGCACGACTGCGGAGAAGATATCCCGCGAGATAGGTGCGGGGGCCATGGCTGAAATCATTCTTATAACCGGCAAGATGACCATTGTCACAGCAATGGTGGGAAAGGATTACTACATATATTACGCTCTCTCCGGAAAGGAGCAGAACGTGGGATTGGCAAGGTATGAGATAAAACGTCTGACACAGGAGCTCTCCCCCGTTCTTTACGGTTGATGGGAAACCCTTTATACTATATTCTCTTCTCTCTTATATTCGGTTTTTTTCAGAAGCAGTCGCTTCTGCTTCTAATTTTTCCCGCCTCATTCATTGTTTTATTCATTTTTAAAAAAAGATTACTCATCTCCCTATCCATAACTCTTGCGCTTCTGACAGGTGTTATGCTCTCTCTCAGCAAAGAGGAGAGTATCCTCGGTGACGGCGAATATGTGATGGTTCAGGACATTAAAAGGTCTCTCCGATACGATTATATAGCAACAAGCGGAAAAAGAAATTTTCTTTTGAAGACGAACTTTTCCCTATTTGAAGGCGACAGGGTATTCGGCTCCTTCAAAGTCAAAAAACTCTCTTTGAAGAATGATTATGAGAAATATCTTGTTGAAAACAAAATCTTTTGCTCTGCATCTCCGATTGAAATTGATTCTGTCAAGAGCGTCAGGGGCGTTGAAAGAATCCGCACCATACTCATCAACAGGATTAAAGATCTATACCCTGACGATGATCTGAACGGATTTCTCAACTCGCTTCTCTGGGGTTACAGAAAAGATTTGAATGCATCTCTGAAAAAGGGCTTTCTTCACAGCGGAGTCATCCATCTCATAGCGATAAGCGGCCAGCACACAACGATAGTATTCGCTCTTTTGATGGCTCTTCTCTTTCCATTACCAATTCCTAAAAAAGTGAAAATAATTCTCTCCCTGCTGATTGTTCTGTTTTACGGATTTCTCACCTACCTCAATCCTCCTGTAATGAGAGCCGTTCTGTTTATATTCATAATGACAGTCGGCTCTCTCTTTTCGCGGGAAACGGACAGTGAGAATATGCTCATGATTGCAATGATGTTGATGCTCGTCTTCAACAGAAACAATTTTTATGATGAAGGATTCATGCTTTCTTTCATTGCCGTTTACGGTCTTATAGTAACTCCGCGTTTGTGCATTCCGAAGAAAAAGATTCTCCAGCTTCTTCTCTCCTCTGTTGTCATTCTGCTTCTTACGATGCCTTTCATGATGTACAGGTTCAAATACATTTCCGTGGGTTCGCCCCTCTTCACGATAATTCTTCTGCCCCTTTTCAATATTGTCCTTCCTGCGGCTCTGATATCGCTCTTTATTCCGGCTGCTCCTCTCAAATTTCTTGTGGAGGTTGTTTTTTGTCTGATGGAAAAAATAGTTTACTTTTCCGAAAAGCTTCCTCTGTTTTTCAATTTTACTGTCGACACGGCCGAATTCATACTTATGTTTTCAATTGTTTTCACGGCAATAAACAAAAAATTCAGAATGAGCGCATTATTCTCTCTCTCTCTCTTCCTGTACGCTCTTTTCAGGTTTAGCTGTTCGTGAATCCTATGCTCTTTCCGTTTCCGCCATGTTCCTCTATCTTTATTTCACCGAATGCGGATTCGTATTTTTTTATTGCTTCCTCGATTGATTTCAGAAGAAGCTTTGCGTGGGAAGGGGTCATTATTATTCTCGTATGAACAGATGCTTCCGTCAGTCCGGGAAGCATCTTGGCGAAATCAAGTATGAATTCAGATTGAGAATGAACTGTAAGAACGAGGTTCGAATATTTGCCTTCAGCCACTTCTTTGTCGATTTTGATGTTGATATTGGACTTTTGGTTCATAGCTCGACTCCTTTGATTAAAAATTTGCCGTTTTTATAAAACAGCTCATTGTCTCCGTATATCTCTCCCTGCTCTTTCATGTCGCACAGCATATCCCAGTGTATGGCGGATTTGTTCCTGCCGCCCGCCTCTTCAAATCCGTTTCCTATGGCAATGTGAATAGTGCCGCCGATTTTTTCGTCAAAGAGCATGTTTTTTACGAATCTGTCGATTCCGTAATTGGTCCCTATGGCGGCCTCTCCCACATGTTTTGCTCCTTCGTCAACCGAAAGAACTGTCTGCAGAAGCTCATCGTTTCTCTTTGCGCGCGCCGAGACTATCTCTCCGTCTTTAAACTCCATTGATATATCCTCAATCTCCTTTCCGGAATAGATGGCCGGATAGGTGAAACGCACCTTTCCGTTAATGCTTGTCTCTATCGGGCTGGTGAATACCTCTCCGGAGGGGAAATTATGTCTTCCGTCAGAATTGATCCAGATCCTTCCCTCTGTTGAAAAAGAAAGGTCAGTGTCCCTCGACACGTAGCGGAAGTTCTTCTTGGTTTTCAGGAAATCAATTATCCTCTCCTGCATCGCGCTCACCCTGTTCCATTCCGCAACCGGGTTATCCTTGTCAAGATAGCATGCCCTCATCACAAAATCCTCAAAATCCCCTGATGACATGCCGCTCTCCTGCGCAGAGGAGTGTGTCGGATAATGGGTTATCACCCATTTGAGTTTTCCCTTGGAAGCCCTGTCGAAATAGATTGCGTTCAGCTTCGAACGGGAGACCATGGAGGTCTTCAGCTTGGCTGAGGAGACTGAAGAGAGGGATTTCAGATTGTTCTCTCCCCCTATTGTTATGAATGCGTCGTAGTTTTCTATCACGTACTCTTCCGCAGGAGAGACGAACATTATCTGTTCATCTGAACCCTCCTTGAGAAAAATCTCGGAGAGTTCGCTTTCAATTATTCTGAAATCAGGCTGTCCTCCTGCCTTTAGAATTTCCCTGTAAAGCTCCTTGACAAGAGGCATCGCCGCGTATGATGCCCGTATCATCACCTTGTCTGCCGGTTTGACAGAGACCGAATAGTTTACCAGCGTCTTCGCCCATTTGGATATTCTTGAATCAAGAAGCATAAGACCTCCATTTGTATTGACACGTCAGGATTGAAAGTTATAATCTTGACATGGTTAAAAGAGTCATTCTTTTTCTTCTAATTATATCCTTTTTTTCAATATTCTCAAGTAGAGACGTAAATTATGATGACGTGATTTATTTTGACAACGGAAAATACGTTTCACAGAACGGGCTGCAGTCATTCCTTGAGAGGGACTGGCCGTTTCACGGCACAACAGTAAAGATAACGGAGGGGACGCACACGGTTGCTCCAATACTGTTTTATTCGGTTCTCTTTGATGCCGGATTCTCAAAGACATTAATTCATTTAATCATATACATTATGTATGCAGGGATGCTCTTTCCTCTTGAATCTGTTTTTTCAAGACTGAAGGCAAAGCATCCGCTCGGACTCGCCTTTTTGTTTCTTGCATCTCCGGCGATAAGCGTCTATGCAAATTCATTCATGGCTGACATACCCGCGTTTTCTGCGGTCATATTATCAATTTATTTTCTGACAAAATCCTTTGATTCCCGCACCATTGCATATGCTCTTCTTTTCATCTTAACCGCTCTTGTTTCAGTTCTCTTTTCCTACACCTCATTTCTTGTTTTTCCTCTTGTGTTTATAGCATTTGACGAATGCAGAAAAAGAAGAAACTTGATGATAATTTCAATATCCTTTTTGATTGCGCTTGTCTTCATTTCCATTATGAATTTTTACGGTTTGGCTCCATCCCTGATAAGGTCTGTAAAGTGGTTCGGATCGGAGAAACTTTTCAATCACCACAAGACTCTTGAAAAGATCCTTGCTCTCTTTGTCTGGACAGGGCTCTTTGCTCTTCCAAAGATCTTTCAAAAAACAAAATCGAATATTCCTGCAAACTTGCTCATTCTTGCATCAGCATTTATTATTTCCATGTTCTATTTCGGTTCTCTGCAAAATAACATTTCAAAGGCGATACTCTTCATTCTTGTCTTTTCCGGAATAAATTGCGCGGTTGTACTCTTCAAAGAGAATCACTCCCTGAAAAAAACTCTTCTCACTGCCGGGTTCGGAATAGCTTCAGCTCTCTTCTTCCCCATGGTAATAGGAAGATACCTTCTCTTTTTCTTTTTCCTCGTATTTATTCTTTTGTACAGAGAGGAAAAATTAAAATCACTCATCTTCTTTATAACTCTCTCTGCCGGACTTTCTTCGGTTCTTTTGACAAGCGACATGCTTCACTCTAAGAGCTATTCTAATCTTGATTTCACTCTTCCAAAACAGGATGGGTCAATTTCGTTTTCAGCCAAGAGAAGGTTTGTAATAGGAGAGTGGGGATACAGACATTATGCCGAGCATGCCAATGCAGAGCCGGTGAATCTTGAAAACATTATGATGTCAGACAGAGATATTCTATTTGCGCCTCTTCTCGAGAATATGTCCGATATTTCAAAGTTGGCGGAAAATCTGAATCTTGTAAGAACTGATTCTGTTTTCGATTTTCCCATAAAACTGTTGTCAAAGGAGAGCGGGTCCGGATACTATACTTCGATGTACGGAATACTTCCTTTTTCATTTTCAAAAGAGTATTCAGTGAAAAATTTCGTTTATGAGTATTCTGAAACGCCAAATGCAAATTTACTTAAATACGCCGATAGAGTCGCTTTCTGGAACGGCGAAATAGTCATACCTTCGCACACGGCAGATACTGTAAAACTGTACCTTAAAGAAGACGAAGGGTTCAGGGTTGTCTTTTTTCCGGATAAGGTCGTGAGAAAATCGGATGGCATTTATGTGACTGTTCAAAGCTTTGGTTCTGACGGAAATCCAACCAAAACGGAATTTTCCGCAGGGGTCAAAGAGATGAATTCATTCAAAGCAGACAGGGATGGAGGTTACACTCTCACGTTTTCTTCAAAGGAAAATTCTGATTTCGACTGGTTCGGCATATCTCTGAGATGAAAAATATATTAAAAGATTTCATAACAGTTGACAAGTCAAAATAAATTTACTATACTTTTTTGGAATTTAACCTAAAGGAGGATAGAATGGATCAGAAGAAGAAGGTAACTCTCCACCCCCCCGATACTTACAATTCGTATTAGTATTGGCTGGATTGATGTTTGCTTTTACATCAAATTTGTCTGGACAGTATATTATTGAAAACATTGATGGATTAGGAAATGATTTTGGAGCTTTAAGCTGGGATAAAAGTTATCAATTGGATAACATAACTTTAGGTTTGGCGAACCATTACAATGAAAGCGAATTATTGTTGGGAAAATCGATTATTGATTATATCATTGCAATGAGAGATGATAAAAGAGGAGTTGTCAGCTATATAAATAATGAATTGAGACCCTGCACGTTAAAGACTTGGAGGAGCTTGAAATATACTGGAATTGAAAGAAATGATACTATATATGTATACGATGATTTCACAGGTTCAAGCGAATACCTTCATGGTTATCCAAAAGAGTTTTACGCATATCCTAATGTTTCTGCTATAGGCAGGATTGTTTCAAGCATGCTTGAATTTGTGTACATGGTTGATTCACTTGATAATGCCGGCGAGATTTGGAGTGTTTTGGGTCAAGGGTACAGAGATTCAATTATAAAAATTTGTGAAGAAGCTTTCTCTGAAGAGGACAAATGGTTTATAGAGGATTCATCGGATGACGCAGAGGGCTGGTACATTTACAAGACAGATGTCTTACAATCAATGGATACTTTAGGTTATCAAATTGATAAGTATTATCCTGAAATACATTTTTTGGCGGGGAGTATTTATGCAAATGGGAAACAGTGCAATGTCGGTAACTCTGCAATCTATTTACATTTGTTAACCGACAACAGCAAATATTTTGATAAAGCGTACAGAATAGCCAATTTCATAAAGGATAGACTGACTGTCCTTGACAGTACATATGTTTGGAGTTATTCCGGCTATTACGATACGATAAGGCATAACGGAGATGATGTCTCTCATGGAACATGGACGGTAAAGTTTGTGGATGAGTTTTTTACCAGATACAATCCACTCGTTTTTACAATTTACGATATTTATTTGATGACGAATACTTTTTTAAGAAATATATGGCGTCCTGATACACTTAAAGACAACAATGAATATGTTTTTTATACAGTAGTTGACGGACCTTATCATACACCTCTTAACACTTTTGATTTCAGTGAAGGAAATATGTACAGATATTGGGAGCTTTCAAAGTACAAACCTTACATTCATGAAATACTTTTTAACGGAGGAGCTGGTGTCGGCCAAAACGAGTGCATAGACTTTTATTCACAGTATTATAAACCATTTACGGTTGATATAAAGATTGGGGAGATGCCTGTAATTCCTGAAGACAGTCAGCAGGCAGATGCATTCAGCGATATGGTTTATATTGAACTTAAATCATTAAGCAATTACACAGGGAATAAAGACACAATCATCGTAGAATTGTATGATCCTGACATTAAAGCTGGATATCATCTCTTTGATACGCTTTATAATGTCATTGCAGGCAGAACATACAATGTTCCATTCGATTATTTGGTGTTTGATGGAGATACTTTGAAAACAGATACATTGGTGGCTAAGGCATATGCTTTAAGAAAAGGAGTAATTTCTTGTCCATTTTTATCGGATACATTACCGCTTGTTGCAAGGGATACGATTTATATGTTTAATACGAATGAAATGCCTGTTTTGAGAAACAACTCTTTCAATGTCTATGCGTGTTACAGAAACAAGAATCTTGACATGTTCGGAATAGACAGCGTAAAAGTGACGATTACTTATGATACGATAACCGAAATGGGTTTAATTGAAAAAGCAACGATTATAGAATACACAGACAGCAATGGAAGAGCACAGTTTGATTTGAGATTTGAAACGACCTATCCTGTAATCATCAGAGCTGAGAAGCTCGGATACTTTGCCAAAACTGATACGATAAAGCCTTATATGTGGTCAACTACAAGTGACGCACTTGGCCCAAACAGCAGTAATCATTTGGTTAAACAGGGTGGAATGCTTCATCTGTCATATTCGGACGGAGACAGCATTGTATATGGAAAGAGCAGGGATTTTGGAAGCAATTGGGAGCTTATGAAAGTGAGCGGCGGGAAAGATGTTTGCATAACTGCAATTACAGGGGGAATAGCGGCTGTTTGGAAGGATGGAGAGACATGGCAGTATGCATATACAACTTCACCATGGACAGAGCCGATAATTCCAAGCGTAATGGGATATCGAAATCCTTCAATATTCGCAAATCCTGCGAATATGTCACAGCTATGGTTCACAGGTATAACAACAGACAATCTTACGGTTGATAATCAATGGACATTGCAGTATAATTCATTTATGTATGATGATTTGGTTGTTCCTGAGTTTATACAGCTGATAGGTGAAGCGGGTGAATATGATTATTTACATAATTATCTTGTAAAACCTTATAACCTTTCAAGTATAGGAATAAATACAAGATTGAATAAAATGGGCCCCATGATTGTCTTTGAGGATGAAAACGGTGAAATTATCAGGAAGAAGTATTTTTATCTCCTTGGTTGGCAACAATCTGAAAATGTATCTAATTCTTCTGCTTATTCATTCAACCCGAGTGTAAATCCCAAATCAACAACGGATACGAATAAAATAGTATGGCAGGAATATAGTTCAATATACTTCAGAAATGAAGTATATTTGGACAACTCGTTTAATAAAGTTCTTGACAATGTTGTCAGTGATATGAAGTATCCTAAAATGTATAATTCAATTATCTCGTATGTCGGAGATGATAAATTTGTCAGACTGAACACTCAGAAATATTCAGATGAAGTTGCAAATGTAACTTTAAGCAAGGGATTGGATAGCTGTTTCTATCCTGTGTTTATTGATTCATTGTTACTTTCAATAGAGTACGATGCCGATAAAAGAAGAGTGTATGTAGAAGACACAAAAATAAGGGCTCTATGGGTTGAGGGCAACAATAATAATTATAGAATAGAATATGGGGGAGCGACTTTTAGAATATATACGGATTCAATAGGAGACGAACCGACAAGAGTTGTATTGACAGATACATTGACAAGCGTTTCAGTAAGCGCACTGCGAGATTACCTGCCTTCATCCGAGAGCAAACAGCCTATTGAAAGATTGAGCGCCGAAGTGGAAGGCTTAAATCCTGAAATGGATTATCTTCTTGAGATAATTACAACAAACAACCATAAAAATCAACCTTATGTTTTGGGCATAGAGAGCGCATTTGCAGAACTGATAGAAGGGAAAGAAAACAATACAGTGCTTATTCTAAGCGAATCAGATTACCAAGACGGATATCTTGAATTATACATCGACAGAGTAAGGGGCAATCCAAACAGGACTGTGAGTATAAATCTCTATGAGTATGATGAAATAGCAAGAGATGTAAATGCTTCTAAAAACAGGACTTTGCTGATTGGAGAGGTTGATGAACAAGCAAGCGAATATAAGTGGAAAGTATCGGAATTGGCAGGCAAAACCATTGAATGTAATTTCATAATTGCTGAAAGCGGGTTAACGGAATTAAAGATTTACGATATAATTGGGAGAGAGGTTTACTCAAAAAAAATGATGAGCCAGAAAGGTGAAAATATCATAAAAGTGGATGGAAAAACAAGCGGATTGTCAAGCGGAATTTACTTTTATGTATTTGAAAGTAAACATGGAACAGAGAGAGGCAAGATTGCGTTTATCAGGTAGATTGGTTTTATATAAATTGGAGGGGATAAAATCCCCTCCAAAAAAATGGTTGATATTATCACTGTGTATTATAGTGTCATTGATGTTATCTTCTGCAATAGAGATAAAGCAGGAGTTGCCATTTGGAGATGACTCCGGAAATAGGTTTTCTCCGATTTACATTGACACTCTAAAATTGCTTTCCATACCTTTTACAACAGATACTTCTCGAATTTATACAGACATTTTACTAAAGAATAACGAATACGATCTTTCACTATATGATTCTTTGGTTTCAGGATGGATTGTAGGATATGGGTATTTTGACTTGGACGAAAAACTTGATTTTCTTTGTAATAATTATGCAGATAGTTTATGTTTATTCATAATTGAACAAAAAACTACAGATAGCATAAGTAAAGAATGGACTTGGAGTACTGGTTCCGTATTTGACGGTGGTTTGTATTCTTTTGAGACTACATCATTATTAAAAGGTGACGGAATAGACAGGATATACGGGGCACCGAACCCGAATACGACGGTGAGCGAGCCATACGGGTGGTTTTACATGGAGAGCAATGGCGATGACAGTTATGAATTTGCTTATGAGGACACATTCAGCAGAAAGGTTTATGCAATGGATATCGGATATATGGATAATGATTCGCTGTTGGACGTTGTGACAATGACTCACCTGGGACAAAAAGTATATGAGTCAAAGAATATGAATCAAGATTCATTTGTTTCGGTAGCTAATCCACTTGGAGGTGGATACTATTATACAGAAATATTAGGGGATTTGGATAATGATGGATTTATAAATTACATCGGTGGTGGAAAGGCATACGATCAATCACCTGCGGAGTGGCTTCATGATGTGATGGAATGTAAAGGGGATAACTCTTACGACACAATATGGAGCCACTGGATACGAAAGGACTACGGGCCGTGGGGTTCAGTAGCGAGCGGTTGCGGGGGTACAGCCGGGGACATGGACGGAGACGGGGATGATGAATTGGTGCTGTGCGCGGGAAGCATAATAGAGGTATTTGAGGTAATGGGAGACGACAGCTTTGAGATGGTGTGGAGCATGGATAATGACACATTTGCAGGAAGCAGTGTGATAATGACAGATATGAACGGGAATGGAAAGAAAGAGGTAGTATGGAGCGGCAGGTCAGATCCATATCTTCCATATACTTATGGAATAGATATGATGAAGACATATATCTTAGAATGGAGAATGCTGAATACACCTGATACAATCAGCTATGGGAATGCTGTAACACCAGATACATTGAGAAGCGACAGGTTTTTCATCTATAATGAAGGAGCAGATACGGTTTTAGTTGATTCTATAGGATTTAAAGACAGCGAGTTTTTTGTTGATACAGCATTGACTTATCCGTTGCAGGTATATCCTAATGACAGCTTGATTATTAGAACAGCGTTTTATACAGAAAGCATAGGATACCACGAGAGTGAGATATATGTATATGGAGACAAAAACAGATACAAAACAATGTTAAGGGGAGGACTGGGAATCGAATGCAGGATAGACAGCATAAAGGCATCGGACGGATTTATTGCACAGAACGGAGTTGACAGCGACGATTATGTAATAGTTTACTTCCATGGGCTTACAAATCAACCTGAGATAGACAGCACAAACATAGAAGATATATTGTCGTTGAATAATGGACACACATGGCTGAATATAGACAGTACTTTTTGGCTTGACAGGGTTATACAGAAAGACAGATTGCGTATAGAGTTTAAAGACACAAATTCTACAATATCGGTTGGAGATACAGTCTATCCTGACAGCTTAACAATAACAGAGACTTTGTTTGGAGTTCCATGCTTCAATTCTATTGCAATAATAGGCAACCTCGGACCGGAGGGGACAGAAGAACGCCATGAGCTAAAAGAAGTTACAGAGTTACAGAGTATCAGAGTGACAGGTTGTAACACAATAGAGTGGATTACGCAAACAACACAAGGCATATTGACAGTCTATGACATATCGGGCAGAGAGGTAATCAGAGAAGAATCCAAGACAACAGGCGCACACAAGACAGACATCAGACAATTGAAGAACGGAGTATACTTTATAAAACTGAAAGAAAGTAATAAAACAATCGCTAAAAAGCATCTTTTGATAAGATAAAATTAAGAAATAGATTATTTTGATGATTATAGACAAATAGTTTGCAATTTCTTAACAGCTTTATTGAAATGAGATATTTAGGTATCAATTTTACATAATAATGGCTGATTATTAAGATTGTACCAACCATATAATTTATATCTTGAAATTATAAATATAATATGATATTATGTAAAGTTATGAGAAACCTAAATCCGAGTTTTAGGATAGATACGATAATAAACGGGGAAATATCTACCAATACCCATATAATAAGCTGCCTAACGGACAGCACATGCATGGTGATTGACCCTGCTGACGGAAAGGTTGTTTCAAAATTCATTGAGAACAATAACCTCAAACTGAAATATATTGTGAACACTCACGGACACTATGACCACATATCCGGAAATAAATTTCTCAAAGACAAATACAACGGACTTATCTGTATAGGCGCAGAGGATGCGGAATTCCTCACAAACCCCGCCTTGAATATGTCCGCTTATGTGGGTGATGAATTTTGTTCTCCCAAGTGCGACATTATTCTCAAGAATAATGACTACCTTGACCTTGGCGACAACCGAATTTTCGTAAGGGAGACGCCTGGCCACACTCAGGGTTCAATAACCCTCTCACTGGGAAATTCATTCTTTTCCGGAGACCTTCTCTTCATGGAAGGACTCGGCAGAACAGACCTTCCCGGAGGAGACCCGGTGAAGCTTGTTGAATCTGTCCGCTCTTTCTGGTCTATTGTTAAAATGGAATCTTTTATATATCCTGGCCACGGAGAGTGCGGCAAAAAACTCATGTTTGAAAACACAATGAGAGAGATATTTTTATACAGGTTCTGAAATGAAAATAACATTTTACGGCGCCGCCCGCACCGTTACCGGGTCAATGATGCTCCTGGAGCACGATAGCAAGAGGATACTGCTGGAGTGTGGCTTGTTTCAGGGAAGAAGAAGCGAGAGCGAGGAGCTCAACAGAAAATTCCCCTTCGACCCCAAATCTATTGACATGGTAATACTTTCACATGCTCACATCGACCACAGCGGAAATCTTCCCAATCTCGTCAAACAGGGATTCGAGGGCGATATAGTGGCAACCCATGCCACGCTTGACCTTTTAGACCTTATGCTGAGAGACAGCGGACATATTCACGAGAAGGACGTGGAATACCTCAACAAAAAGCTGAAAAAGAAGCATGAACCTTTAAAAGAACCGCTCTATACAGTAAAAGATGCGGAGCATGCATTGAGGCATCTTAAAGGATACAGCTATTACAGCACTGTGCAGGTGACTGATTCCCTTCAATTCTCATTTCTTGAGGCAGGCCACATACTCGGCTCCTCTCAGATTCTCTTTGAGAGCAATGGCAAAAAACTTCTTTTCACAGGAGACCTCGGCAGGCAGCACCTGCCCATAATCAGAAATCCTGATAATCCGGGAAAAGTCGACATCCTGATAACTGAATCCACATACGGAGACAGAACCCACAGAAATATAAAGATGTCCCAGGAAGAGCTCAAATCAGTCATAGAGAAGACGTATGCGAAGAGAGGCAACCTTATAGTGCCTTCATTCTCCGTCGGGCGCACCCAGGAAGTCCTCTTTGATATATACAATCTGAGGCGGGAGAACCGTATCCCCAAAATGAAAATCTTCGTTGATTCTCCGTTAAGCTCAAATGTCACAAAGGTCTTTAAAAACCATCCCGAATGCTATGACAAGGAGATGATGGAGCTTTTCAATCTCAAGGAGAATCCGTTTGAATTCGAAGACCTGTACTACATAACGGAAGCGGAAGATTCAAAACAGCTCAATATGCTTAAGGAGCCTGCAATAATAATTTCCTCAAGCGGCATGTGCGAAGCGGGGAGGATCCTCCACCATTTAAAGCACAACATAACGGACAAAAAAAACACGGTGCTTATAACCGGTTTTATGGCTTCCGACACTCTCGGAAGAAAGATCGCCGAAGGAATTAAAAAGGTAAAGATTTTTTCGGAGGAGTTTACTCTGAGGTCAGACGTTTACTCAATGACCGAATACAGCGCCCATGCTGACAGAAATGACCTTCTCAACCACGTTAAAAACACGATGCCGGAGAAAATTTTCCTGGTGCACGGAGAGCAGAGCCAGATGGAGGCTTTTTCAAAGAATCTTGAAATGAATGGTTTCAAATCCACGAATATGCCTGTCAGAGGAGAATCTCATGAACTCATTTGAAGAGAATCTCCTCAAAGAATATTCCTCGTATCTTCTTTCAGAACGGAGCTGTTCGAAGGAGACGACAGATTTCTACATCACGGATATTATGCAGTTCATGAAATTCATGGAAGGAAAAAATCGCGGAATCTGCGATGTACTGCCGGAAGACATAAAGCAGTATTTCAGCTCAATGGCATTGCTCGAGGCAAAACAAACCACGATATCAAGGAAGCTTTCAAGCATCAGGAATTTTTACATTTTCCTTCTCTCCGAAAACAAAATCGAGTCAAACCCTTCCGAGAACATAGAGACGCCGAAACAAAGCAAATCTCTGCCTGAGGCTCTGACAATAGATGAGACAAACACCCTTCTTGAAAGCATATCACAGGATGATTGGATGTCTCTAAGGGACAAAGCTCTTCTGGAGACAATTTACGCATGCGGACTGAGGGTCTCCGAGTCGGTCTCTATGACTCTTGAATCAATTAACTTCAAAGAGGGTTATGCTATTGTGCTCGGAAAGAGAATGAAGGAGAGAATGGTGCCGATAAGCGACAAGGCGCTTTCAGCATTGAAAAATTATATTGAAAAATCAAGACCGGTGCTCAACACCAGACAGTCAAAATACATATTCCTGAACAGATTCGGAGGCCAGCTTAGCAGAATGTCCGTATGGAACATTCTTAGAAGCAGAGCCGCCGCCGCCGGAATAACAACTAAAATACATCCGCACATTCTGAGGCACTCGTTTGCGACCCATCTGCTTGAAGGTGGCGCCGACCTGAGAAGCGTTCAAGAGATGCTTGGACATTCAAGCATACTCACAACTGAAATATACACTCACGTGAGCAGAAAATTCATAAAGGAAATCTATAATGCATATCATCCCAGGAGCTAAAGGGGGGATTTATGTTTTTTAAGAAAGGCAGAGAAGAAAACGGCAAGTCAGAAAAAAAAGCGGAGCCTGTGGTTCTTAAGAAGAAAAAGGGCATAAAGCCCGCATCTTTTGAGAAAAAGGAGAAGGCGCCGATTAAGCCGGGCGGAGCTGAAGATTTAACGGATGACCTCTCCTCGGGTCTTGATGATCTTATTTCAGACCTTGACGAACAGGCGCAGAAAGAGAGTGACATAAATGAAAACTCCCTCGACTCCCTTACGGATATGCTAGACACTATAGAAGAGATTGAAGAAGAGAAGGATATCTCCAAGAAAGAAGAAAAGAGCGAAACGGAATCCGGCGAAGAACCGACGGAAGGTTTTGATGAATCGATTTCCGATTTGATGGACCTTACGCAGACCATTGAAGATTCGCAGGATAAAGCAGAAGAAAAAGATTCACATACTGAGCAAAGCGAAATTGCCGCATCCTCTGCTGAAAAAGCAACTGAAAAGGATGAGAAAGAAAATATTGTCAAAGAACATGACCTTGACGACGGATTGGCCTCTCTTGAGGATCTGGTAGAGGGTATAGGAGGTCTTGAAGAGAAAGAAAACGACGTCACTTATATAAAAGAGGTTGACCTTGACGCGGAATTATCATCCGATGCAAAGATAGACAATGCGGAAGAGATTGTGCTTGATGATGATAAAATAGAGGCGACCGTACCTTCCGAAGAATCCTTAACGGCAGAGAAAGAACTTGTTCTCGAGGAAACTGCTCAGGAAACGAATGTTGACGAAGATAAAACAATTGTGTCTTCGCAGGAAGAGAAGACTGAACCTGCCGCAGAGGATTTTTCCGGAATGCTTGACGCAGTTGAGAGCGCCTCAGAGGAGGAAGAAGAGAAGAAATCAACCGAGGATCCATACGGAAGAAAGGACCAGATGATTGACCTCGAATCTGATTCTCGGGAAACGCATGTTAAGGAAAACGACGGAACACTGCTGAGAGCGGATGAAGAAAAACTGAATGACCTTGTCTCCACCATAATGAAGAAATCGATGGAAGAAAAAGAGCTGAGGGATAAGATAAGCGAGAACAGCAGACAGCTCAGCAGTTTAAAGAAGGATATTGAAAGAGAGAAGAGCCAGCTGACAAAAATTTCGGAGGAGTATAAGAAACAGAAGACAAAACTTGAGCTTCTGGACAAAGAATCTGCCGAAACATCTTCAAAGCTTAATGCCGAATCCGAAAGAATCAAGAAGGAAATAGAGTCAAAGACGAAAGAATCCGCGGCACTGAACGAAGCGATTCAGACCGCCAGAAAAGAAAAGAAGGAATTCGAAGAGCTTCTGAAAGAAGTCAAGTCAAAGCTTGAGAATAACAGCAATGCGCTTGACCAGATGAAGTTTGAGAAGGAAAAATCGGAAAATGACATGCAGAGCCTCAAGAGAATGATTGAGGACCTGAAAAAAACGCAGAACGACCTTGAAAACAGCGTGAATCAGCAGAGAACTCAGGAAAAAGAGGCTAAGACGCTTCTTGAAAAGACAAGAAAGGAATTTGAATCCGCCGTCAAAAAAAATGAGGAAGAGAAAAAGACGCTTAAGGAGATAGAGAGCAAGATAGAGGACAAGAGGGAGTATCTGAATTCCCTCGAATCAGGGATGGGAAAGACCTTGAATCAGGAGATGGACCTCGGCGAGAAGATAAAAGATTTGAAAAAGCGCGCGGATGAGATGAAGACGGAGAATGCGGCAAATGAGAAAGAGAGCGAGAAGATCCGCAAGGAGAAGGACTCGCTCGAGAAGGAGCTTCAGAAGATTAAGACAAGCTTTGAACAGACGAAATCCCAGAATGAAGATTATCAGCTGAAATTGAAGCGCACGAAAGAAGATTATGAAAAGGCGATGGAACTTCTGAACGACAAGGAAAAACAGATAAAGGAGAGGGAATCATACTTCCAGGAAATGGAGAACCTAATAAGCTCAATCGAAAAGAAGAAGAAGGAATCGGAGAAGGAGGTATCGGAGCATCAGGCAAAGCTTAATCAGGTGAAGGATTCCATAAAAACCAATCAGGTCAAACTTGACGAAATAATGAAAGGGTATTCCGGCTTCTCCGACAGGTACGTGGAGATCAAGAATGAAATGGCAGAGTATGAGAAGCAGAGAAAAGACCTTATAACCGAAATTGAAAAGACAAGAAAGGAAAAGCTGGAGGCAGACAAGTCCATATCCGAACTTAAGGAAGAAGAGGCCGCCCTCAAAAAGAGCATTAAGAATGACACTGAAGAGCTTGAAAAGCTTAAAGCCAATGCAGAGATGATTCTCGCCAATTTCAACGGTAAAGAGCTTGAAAGAAAACAGCTAATTGAAGAAATTTCAAAGAAACTTGAAGAGAAGAACTCTCTGATGAACGAAATAGATAAGTATAAGCTTGAAGTGCTTGAGCAGGAAGATAATCTCGAAAACATAGAGAAGCAGGTGAATGAGAAGAAGAGCCAGTTGGAGAAATCCGAAAAGGAAAGCAACGCAATGATAGAGGAGAAGGAGACTG
>JAQVDU010000043.1 GCA_028698175.1 bacterium
TCATAAACAGGTTTTGTCCCTGAAGGGTCTCTGAAATAGATATTGTCCCAATCGCATCCTGTATCGTCATCACCCACTATCATATTCTGGCCGTAGAGTCCCTTTGAATACATGCGCAGTCTCAAGGAGTCATTTGCGCTCGACAGAGTGAGTGCCGATTTCCATGAATCCGAAGTTCCGTTTTTATAGTAAAGAGTGTCAAATGTATCCATTATCCATCTTGACCATGCATTGTGAAGCTCGACAGGATACTCCCTCTCAACCCAGTATGTTTCGACAATATTAGCTATTGCAACAGCAGTCTCCTTTGCCTTGTCGGAAGGCACCTCTATTCTTATCGGCATGAAACCTTCAATGACCGTTACATTCGGAATCAGTGAGAGTTTCTCTTTGAAAAGGTCTGGATCTTCGCCGTAAAATGCCGACACAAGCATCCTGATATAGCCCTGCTTCTCCTTTTCATGAGAAACCTGCTCATTATTTATCAAATCCGGAGAGACTCTGTATGCCGGCTGGTAAAGCTGTACAAATTTAACTGACTTCATTGATGACAAAGAATTGAATTGAGATGTAGGCATCTTCACTATGTATGCATTGTTCGGGATGTAATCAAAGACCTTGCCTCCCATCTTTTCTATGTCCTGCCTGTGCGAAGGCATAATTGTAGATGAGAATTGTACAATGTAATAATCGGATTCCGACTTTGCGCTCTCCTTAGAGAGTCCTATGCCAGCAAAATCAGGAGTTTCAAAATCAGTAGAAAATTCTCTGATTTTAAAAAGAAGCATGCTCGAATCACTCGCTGAAATCATGACACACATGACTAAAAGCAGGGTGAGAGAAATTGCTTTTCTGAACATTTAAACCTCCGTTTAATATTTTTATTTTGACAATAAATAAGCAAGTATCATACCATACGATATTACTAAATAATTATATTGTATTACTTACAACTTTTTTTAATGGATTTAAAAGTTATTTAATGCAGTTTTTGCACTTCACCTATTTGACAAATCGGGAAATCCTGCATAATTTTCCATTTCACTCTCCTGCAATGGTTTCATGCAAGAGTATTTTATTCTTCTTGCTAAAATCAAGGGAGAGAGAATGAAAAGAGAGAAAAAGATCTTTCTGTTTAATTTTTCATCACTATGTTTTACGTTAAAAATGAAGAATCTCATTGATTTTACAACCATATTGAATTTAAAGTGAGTTAAAACAAAAATATACATGTTACGAATCATATAAAATTCTTTTAAAGGATTATCTCCCCATGATTTTGAAAATGCATGATAACAAACAGCTTTTGAATTGTAAAAAATCCTTAAATTTGTCTTTCGTTTCATTCTGACAGAAAAATCAACGTCCTCATAATACGCGTGATACAAAGGGTCAAATCCTTTGACTGCATTTATAGCGGACTTTGTGCAGAACATTGCGCCCCCTGATGCGGCGGCTGCTTCACTGCTTTTCGGAATTCCTATGTCTGATTCCCTCTCATTGAAATTCCTGTCCCATGCGAAGCCGGTTCTGTTTATTACTATGCCTGTTGAATTATAAATGTTTTTATCAGAAAGCATCATCATTCTCGGCGTAATCAGACCCGCTTCGGGTATTTTGTCCGCGAACTCAGCCATTGAGCTTATGAAATCCTTTTCGAATATAATGTCATTATTGCAAAGAAGAAGATAGTCATAATCATTTTTCAAGAAGATTTCAATACCTTTATTATACCCCATGGTAGCTTTGTTCTTCTTCAGTCGAATCACTCTTAAGCCGGGAAATTTCTCATTGATTTCCTCAATGGAGTTGTCCTTTGAGCAGTTGTCGACAACTATAACGTCGAGCTCTTTATGATCCTGTTCTTTTAGGGATTGAATTGTTTTAATGAAAAGTTCGCCAGTGAGCAGTACTGAGTTATAGCTCAGAACAACAGCGAGTACTTTCTTTTCTCGCATATCACATGCTTCTTAAAAGGCGTATCCTTGACTCTATCGGCGGATGAGTTGAGAAGAGAGCCGATGATTTTTTTGAAAAATCCTTAAAAGGATTTGAAATGAACATGTGAGCAGTTGCCCTTGTTGCAGTGTCAAGCTTTATTGAAGAAGCGCCGATTTTTTCAAGCGCAGAGGCAAGTCCCTCCGGATTTCTAGTAAATTCCGCCGCTCTCGCATCAGCCATCAGCTCCCGTTTTCTCGATACTGCCATTTGAATGAGCTTTGCCAGAATCGGCGAGATTATCGCAAGCGCAATAGCGACGATTAAAAGAACTGCGCCTCCGCCGTTTTTTCTGTCCCGCGAAGAGCGCCTTCCGTAAAACATATACCTCATCATCCAGTCTGAAATCATAACTATAGTCCCCACCAAAACTCCCACAAGCATGGAGAATCTTATATCAAGATGTTTTATGTGAGCCATCTCATGCGCCATGACTCCGGATATCTCATCCCTTGTCAGCTTGTTTAAAAGCCCCCTCGTTATTGCAACAGCTCCGTCTTTCGGGTCTCTTCCGGTGGCAAAGGCATTCATCGCATCAGTCTCTATTATATAAGTTTCCGGCATCGGCACTCCCGATGCGATGGACATCTCTTGAACTATATGAACGAACTCCGGCTCTTCCCTTTCAGTCACTCTTTTGGCGCCGGAGATTGACATGACTATTGCCTTTCCGCCTCCGTAAGCGATGAGAGTTGTTACGACTGAAATCGCCAGAGCGGCTATCGGACCAAAGTATCCTATTTCAAAAATCCGGCCGAAAAGAAATCCCAGACCGATTAAAAATGCGAAGAGAAATAAGACAAGGAAAAAAGAATTGGCATTGTTCTCGGACTGTACTTTATAAAAAGAGGTCTTAAAAGCGACCTCTTTGGAGAATTCTCCATCAAGCGGTGTAGAACATAACGAGCATGTCTTTCTGAATGTGCTGTTGTAGAATCCGCAGCGCGGACACACCTTTGCTGCCATCTTACCTCAAGTCTACCTTGACGTTCTGCTTCTCGGTTTCGGGTATTGCGAAGAAATCAAACTGCTTGAAATTGAATATTCCTGCAATGATGTTGTTTGGGAACGTCTCAACCATTGTGTTAAACTGCATTACTGAATCATTGTAGAACTGCCTTGAATAGGATATCTTGTTCTCAGTTGAAGTGAGCTCTTCCTGAAGTTTCATCACATTTTCATTTGCTTTAAGCTGGGGATAGTTTTCCATGACGGCAAAGAGTGACTTCAATGTTCCGGAAAGCATGTTCTCTGCCTCTGCCTGTTGTTTTACTCCTTTGGCTCCCATAGCGAAATTTCTCGCTTCAATGACCTTGGTGAGTGTCTCCTGCTCATAGGACATGTAATCTCTGACCACTTCAACAAGATTGGGAATAAGGTCATACCTTCTCTTCAGCTGGACGTCTATCTGCGACCATGCGTTCTTTACCCTGTTTTTCTCTTTTACGAGAGAGTTGTAGACGCCAACAACTGCAAAACCAAAGACCAAAACGATTCCGATGATAATTAAGAGTGCTGCCATACTGCCTCCTTTTTAATCAAAACCATAAGAAATAAAGAACAAACGGAGAGACTGGGATTCAGTCTTCGGTTTTGTTCCTTCACAGCTGCCGCTGTTTGGGGACATTCCTTTGGTGTGTCCCCATTTAATCAACTCCGCGGTTTCGTCGCTTCTTCTCGCAACGCGAGCGCTCCTCACCGTTCGAATCCCTGGGAACATTCCTTCTGTGTGTCCCCACTTAATCAACTCCGCCGATCGTTACTACAGTGAGCTCTTTGACAGGGACAGTACTTGGCGCTGTCCCCGAAATTGTATAGAACAAACGGAGAGACTGGGATTCAGTCTTCGGTTTTGTTCCTTCACAGCTGCCGCTGTTCAGACAAAACTCTCAACTCCGCGGTTTCGTCGCTTCTTCTCGCAACGCGAGCGCTCCTCACCGTTCGAATCCCTGGGAACATTCCTTCTGTGTGTCCCCACTTAAAACGGAGAGACTGGGATTCGAACCCAGGAAGGGTTGCCCCTTACACGATCTCCAATCGTGCTCCTTCGACCAGCTCGGACATCTCTCCATTTCAAAAATCATTCCGTATTATAATATTTCTATTTACAGCAATGTCAATAGAAATCAGAATAAACTGAAAGATGCTATTAATCCCGCGGTGACTATGGCAACCATGCTCATAAGCTTTATAAGTATGTTGAGAGACGGTCCTGCCGTATCCTTTAAAGGGTCTCCCACAGTATCGCCAATAACGGCCGCGATGTGATTGGGAGTGTTTTTACCTCCGTGTTCTCCGCTCTCCACATATTTTTTTGCATTGTCCCAAGCTCCTCCGGCATTTGCCATCATAACTGCCAAAACAAATCCTGAACCGAGTGCTCCGGCA
This sequence comes from bacterium, assembly GCA_028698175.1. Lineage (GTDB taxonomy): Bacteria > Hydrothermota > 32-111 > 32-111 > 32-111 > UBA2202. Next base: position 4,387 of record JAQVDU010000043.1, read on the forward strand.
AGCATTCCCATCACTCCGCTGAGTCCGAGAATCAATCCTGCTACTATGGGGGTTACTACGGCAAGAACTGCGGGTAGTATCATTTCCTTCTCAGCCGCCTTGGCAGATATGGAGACGCATTTTGCGTAATCAGGTTTGACGGTTCCCTCCATAATCCCCTTTATATCCCTGAACTGACGCCTCACCTCTTCGACCATCTTGCCGGCCGCCCTTCCGACAGCCTTTATCGTCAGACCTGAGAATAGAAACGGCATCATGGCGCCTATGAAGATTCCCACAAGGACCCTGAAATTTAAAAGATGTATGGAGTACATGTTCATAAGAGATACTATGTCCAGTTTCGCTATCTCCTGGGAAGTGAGCCTGTATGTCTCCTTCTCAATCGTTATAATTCCGTTTGTTTTATCCGCAATGCGCATTAAAGCGACCCGTATCTCCTCAATGTATGATGCAAGAAGAGCCAAAGCGGTAAGCGCGGCAGACCCAATGGCAAAACCCTTTCCGGTAGCCGCAGTGGTATTTCCGAGAGCATCAAGAGCATCAGTCCTCTCTCTCACCTCTTCTTTCTGTCTGCTCATCTGGGCATTCCCCCCAGCATTGTCGGCTATAGGCCCGTATGCGTCAGTCGCAAGAGTTATGCCGAGGGTTGAGAGCATTCCCACTGCCGATATCGCGATTCCGTAAAGACCGAGAGAGATATTGGCAATGTCGAATCCGGATGAAAAGAGGTATGACAGAACGATTGCTGCAGAGACAATAAGAACCACAAAACCCGTAGAGGTCATTGATTCTCCAAGTCCGGCAAGAATTACTGTAGCAGGGCCGGTTTTTGACTGCTCAGCTATGAATTTTGTGGGTTTGAAGGCAAATGAAGTATAATACTCTGTCACTTTACCAATCATGATTCCGGCAAACAGACCCACTATCATTGACACCCAGATGTTTATGTAATTGATGCCTGTATTGTGCAGAAGAAATTTTATGACAAAAAAAGCGAGAACTGCTATTATAAGAGAAGAAATGTCAATTCCTTTATTGAGCGACTCCATCAGGTGCATCTGGTCTGCTCCCTCACGCGTCTTTACGAGATAGATTCCCACGACTGAGGCCGCAATTCCTATAGCGGCGATAATCATCGGCAGTATTATCAAATTAAATGAAGTTCCTGAAGAGAGAGAGAGGGATACTGAAGCCGCTGCTCCCAGTGCGGCGGCTGAAAGTATTGACCCGCAGTAGCTTTCGTAAAGGTCGGCTCCCATTCCGGCAACGTCGCCCACGTTGTCTCCCACATTGTCTGCTATGACAGCTGGATTCCTTGGATCGTCCTCAGGAATATTGGATTCCACCTTCCCCACAAGGTCTGCTCCCACGTCAGCGGCTTTTGTGAATATTCCTCCGCCCACCCTTGCAAAGAGAGCCTGAGCGGATGCGCCCATTCCGAAAGAGAGCATAGTCGTGGTTATTATATGGAAATTGTTACCGTAAAATTTTCTCAGAATCATAAACCAGACTGATATGTCAAGAAGCCCAAGACCAACCACAGTAAGACCCATGACTGCACCCGAACGAAATGCGACCTTTAATGCCTTGTCGAGAGAGGTTTTGGCGGCATTTGCGGTTCTGCTGTTTGCTTTCGTCGCAGTGTTCATACCTATGAATCCTGCAAGTCCGCTGAAAAATCCTCCTGTGATGAAGGCGAACGGCGTCCAGTATGACTGGACCTTTAGAACGAACGAAAGAAATCCTATGAATATGAAAGCGAATATAAAGAATACAAGCACGGCTTTGTACTGTTCCTTAAGATACGCCATTGCGCCTGTGCGCACGCTCTTAGCGATCTCTCTCATCAGCTCATCTCCCTCATCTTGAGAGACCATTCTCTTGTGGAAAATGTATGCGAAAATAAGAGCCGTTATTGAGCCCAGCGGAGCCAAAAAAAACAATGTCCCTGAATCCATAAACGAAGCCTCCTGAATGTTATTAACAGCTAAAACATTTTACTGATTTTATCGAATAAATCAATAACTTTCAAATTTCAATGCTCTTTATGAATTTTATCTCACTATCCAAAATCGGATCGTGAACTACGTTTTTGCACTCTCTGATGCTCAGGAAAGAGAAGAAATCCAATTGATTTGAGATGTTCTCGAGCGTGAGGAATTTCTTGTGCTCTTTAAATGCCCTCTTCATCTCATTCTTCATCTTCCTTGACGATCCGAGTATTACAATCTCGAAATCCCCTCCTCTTGTTTTCTCTTTCATATGAGATACTCCGTCTTTAAACGGAATTTCATTTATTTTCATATTCAATGACGAGTAGATGGTTGTCCAGTTCGGTTTTGAATTCTTGAGAAGAATGTTGAAATCCTCCTCTGCGTCCGGTTCGAACAAGCTTATTGAAATGGAAGGCCTTATGGTGCGCAATACCATCTTTCTCAGCTTGATATCAAAGGTTGTCATGTCGAAAAGCATGTCAACTTGGTTCTTCTCTCCCCTGATTCTGCGAGCTGAATCCAGCTCCTCGAAATTTTTCGGGGAAGGGACATCAAGATATATGCTTTTTCCCTGAAAAATTTCTTTGTAGAAAGAATGATATTTGAAGAACGCGAACTCTATCTTCGAAAGAGGGTAGCGTAATTTCAGCGTTTCACTGAGGGAGAAGACCTCTTTTGATGCCGATAGATTTTCATTGAAGAGAACGACTATTCTCTCGGGGTTCTCCAGATTCTTTTGAATGTTGAGGGTCTTATTATTAACCGCAAGAGAATTGAGTTTTCTGTTTATGAAATAATTTTTCAGGAATTCAAGCATGCTATTCCTCCTCAAGAAACTCTCTCAGAGCCGGTTTTATAAATACATCCTCTTTCTTCAGCAGAAGTTCGTTCAGCACATTCTTGAGGAGGGATATCCTCGCGGAAAGGGGAAGAACCTTATTCAGTATAACGAATTCTTTTTCCTTATACTTGCAGTAACCTCCGTCTCCAGAAATGGACTCGTATTTGACTGTTATTCCGGTGCTTTGCAGAGTCTCTTCCAATTCCCTGAGAATATCTTTTTTGTTCATCTTTTTTCCTTTAAAACTTTGATTTTTCCCTTTGCTATGCCGTGTATTTCTATGTCATCTGACGGAGTGAACGTCAGAAGATTTTCTATGTGCTTCATTGTTACCACTTGTCCCGGAATTATCAGCGGTATGCCCGGCGGATAAGGAACAATCATATTGGATGATATCCTGTTTGAGCAATTCTTCAGATCAAGCCACTCCCCCTCAGACTGATACGCTTCAAACGGAGGTATCTTCACCTCAAGGTCGTCCCAGAGAAAAAAATGGCTCTGGTCAAACTTCTCAAGTTTTTCATATTTGAAATTTTTCAGAACCCGAAGAAGATGATTCACCATAGTGCTTGTCGTTCCCACTCCGAGAAGAAGAGTGAAGCTTTTGTAGTTTATCTTTTCCACGATTATGTTGTTTTTGACAAGATAATTCCAAATCTGCTTTTTCGTTATTCCTGCGAATGAAAAGTTCACAACTATTCTCGAATAATCAATCAGTATCTCGTTTATATTAGTAAAGTAATCTTTCAGGCATGACCTTTTCAGAACTTTGAATTCCTCCATCCTGTCAATCTCTTCAACAAGAGTGTTGTAATATTTCTTGAGTTTTTCGAGAACCTGCTTTCCCTCTATTGACATCATCTTTCTTGAAACGTCGATTGAAGCCACCAAAGGATAAAAAGGCGAAGTCGAAGAGAAGAACATGTAGTTTTCGTAAAAGTCCTTCTTTTTCTCGTTGAAATCCCTGTCATTGACGTGTATTACCGAAGACTGCGAAAAACCACCCATCGTTTTATGAGTTGACTGCACCACGTAATCTGCTCCCGACTGGAGCGCGTCCGGATAAAAATCAGTATGAAAATGCATGTGGGCTCCCCACGCTTCATCCACCAGCACCTTCATTTTGAAGGAATGGGCATAGTCAATTATCTCCGGAAGATAGTACCTGAGTCCGTCATAAGTTGGCACTGTAAGCGATAGAAGTTTTGCATCCTTATTCTCTTCAATCTGTTTTAAAAGTATTTCTTTTCTTGTCGGAAGTATTATCCCGAAATCCGGATGATAGTTCGCCTTAAGGAATATCGGATTGGCGCCGGAGACAATTATGGAATGGATGGTCGATTTATGCATGTTCCTGTCTACAATTACCTTATCTCCCTTGTTGAGGATCGTCATATAGACAACCTTGTTTGAGGTAGAGGTGCCGTGAACGTTGATGAAAGAAGCTATCGTTCCATACGCGTTTGACATCAGCTTTTCAGCCTCTTTGAATGCTCCTGTATGCGAGAGAAGAGACCCGAACGAAGGGTCGGAGACTGACGTGTCGGTAAGAAAAATATTGTTCTTGTAGAATCTTTTAAAATCCCTTACTGAGGCGAATTTTTCGAAACCGGCCCCACCCACATGTCCCGGAGTGTGCCACCTTTCCTTTTTGCTTCTTGCAAGCTTCTTCATCTGAGAAAAGAACGGGGTGCTGAACCTCCGCGAATGAAAAAACTCTATTATGATTTTATCCAAAGGATCTGATTCGTTGAAGTATTTGCAGTTCTTATGGTCTATATTGGGCTTTTCAGGATTGTTGAATATGAATATTTCGCTCTGGTTGTTGTAGAAAAGAATCGTGTTGACTATATCCATTTCATACTGCTTTGTGTCTATTATAACGCCATCATACAATGTATCTTCAAGATATGCTTCGGAATAGACAAACTTCTGATTGACCCTTATTTTAAAGCTGTTATTATTGAGCTTTACAACGGAGTTGTTGTATTTTCTGTATTTCTTTATCCTTTCTTTTCTGTCAGAAACGATTATAAGATCATAATTTATTAGAGCCATTTAACCTCATAGTTATTGTTATTATGTTAAATTTGCTGTTTTTGTCAATAGATTTCATGCAAAATAAGTGTAGTTCTTGACACACTTTATTTTGACATTTATTTCTTTGTTAAGAGGTTTTTTCGCATGGCTTATGAGGATTGAATCCACCGCTGGAGCGTCTTCAATGAGTCTTCCTATAAACAAACCGTTTTCACTGCGCGAAAAGACCGCGGGCTTCATTTTCCCGATATTGTTTCTCATCTTCCCTGCGGCTATTATCCTCTGCTTTTTAACAATAGCGTTGAACCTTTCAATTTTCACTCTTTCACTCACCTTTCCCTTAAGCGAGAATGACTTCGTATTCTTTTCATCAGAATACATGAAGATTCCAAGCTTGTCTATCAAGCCGCATCCTATGAATTCCAGCAGGTCGTTGAAATCCTTCTCACTCTCTCCGGGAAATCCGACCATTACTGATGAGCGGAGCAGAAGTCCTTTGCTTTTGACGTATAGAGCTACATCCAAAGCATTCTCCTGATTTCTTGACATTCTTTTAAGCACCCTCTCTGATGAGTGCTGGAAGGGTATGTCGATGTATTTTATGAAATTATCAGACGCGGCTATCAAATCAATTATTTCATATATGTTTTTGTCAGGAAAAACATAGAGCAGTCTGAATATTGATTCTTTGAAATTATCTCTTAGGAATCTTATCAAATTTGATATCGACTGGCTTGAATTTTTCTCCCTGCCGTACATTGAAGAGTCCTCAGATACAAGGTTGAACTCCTTGAATCCCGCTTTTGAGAGAGATTCTATCTCTTTTTTGACTGCTGTCATTTCTCTTGAGCGTAGAGCTCCCCTAATTCTTGGAATCGAACAGTAAGCGCACTTCCTCGAACAGCCCTCGGAAAGCTTCACAAAAGTATGAAATGCTCCGAAAGCAATTCTATTTGAGCACTCTAAATACTCTCCATCGTTCGGATTGAGGTTAAAGAAGAATTCATTTTTATGCAGAGCTTTCATCAGAGATGAAGCTTCTCTGTGTGGTTCTGTTCCTATGAACCATTTTACTGAAGGATGATTTTTTTTGACATCAATTTTCTCAAGCTGCGGATAGCACCCAGCAATTATGAGTTTGCCTTCACTTTCGTATTTTCTTATGACAGCCTCGCTCTCCTCTCTTGCGTCTTGTATGAATGAACAGGTATTTACAAGAATATAGTCGCAATCCTCGAAATTATCCGTCAAAACGAATTGAGATTTTGTCATTTTTGCTAGAAGATACTCCAAATCAATCTGATTCTTGGCGCATCCGAGGGATATTGGAAGAAGCTTTTTCATTTCAGCGCCTCCAAGTGAAGACGTATTTTGTTTTGAACTTCAATGTCCGTAGCCAACAGCAATGCCTTTTCAGCATATATTATGGATTCGCTTTTTTCTTGATTGAGCAAACACTCGTCCGAATAGGAGAGAAGCGAAAGGGCCGCCATGTTTCTGTCGTCTTTAAACAAATCAGCGGATTTCAAAAAAGCCTCCTTCGCCTCTTTATGATTTTTCTGCCTCGCGAGCTTTTCGCCGTAAATTTTGTAAAGCTCTCCCTCCACGTGAGGGTTCCTGTTCTTTGCTGCCTCTTCAATGAATTTTTTTAGAAATGCCGCATCATGCATTTCGGAATAAATTGAAGCCTGGCTTACTGCAGCGCTGTCTGAAAACTCATCATCCTCCATAGAAATTGATTTAAGCATGAAAAGGGCTCCGTCAATATTATTCATCTCTCTCAGGGACAAAGCCGCAATATATGCGGCTTGGGGTTTTGATTTATCAAGGTCTCCTGCATACTTTGAATACAGTTCGATTATTATGCGGTAATCCTCTTCTCTTCTAAGCTCCCGCAGAAAAACCAGAAACGCGGTTTCAAATTTCTTCTCTTGATTCTTCCTGATAACAGCCGTTATTTTCATTATTTCGTCAATGGAGCATTCTTTTACTATCAGAGGAGCTAAATGAACCGCGTATGAATAAAGGTTTTCGCTTTCAGGAAACTCCTTTGCAAGATTTTGAAAAGACCAAATCTTTTGTGAATCTGACGACGATTCTCTTATGATCAATTCATATGCCTCTCTTCTCATGGGATTCTGCGACTCTTTCGCGAGGAAATCCATGTAGGCGGATATACTGTCTTTATAAGCGCCGCTTTTATAATCAATGAAGTATTTCATCATTACAAGTTTGTCGGCGAAAAGTGACGGGGTCTTGATCAATGACATGTATTCTGCCGATTTCTTGTACTTTTTCAGATAAAAGAAAGACTGCGAGAGGAGTTGATAAGCATACTGGGAGAGCTCGTCATCCGGATACTTTTTAGTGAATGCTGTCAGCTTGCCTGACGCCTTGACATAATCACCCTTAAGAAAGAATCCTTTTCCGTCCAGAAATTCAGCATTCTTCTTAAAATCCGACAATGAAGTCTCCATCTTTGCAAAATAAAGGTACTCTTCCATTTTGTCATAGTCGCCGAGCATGAAATAGTTCTTTCCAGTAAGATAGTAAGCATTGCCGAGAAGCGCGCTATTTGAATCCGAGTCAAGAATTACATCCTGAAGAGACATTATCGACCTCTTGAAATACCCTTTTTCATACTGCATTTGCCCCTTCAGGTATTTCAATTCAAGTATATCGTTCACATATGGGTACTTCTTTTCAAACCTTTCAATTGTTTTTATCACATTAGAAAAATCTTTTTTTCTGTAATATGAGGAAAGAAGCAGGTATGACCGGTCAGGTTCAATTCTCTCGCTCTCCACAATGGAAAGGATCTCAATCACCGAGTCATAATGGCTCTTTGAGATGTACGCAATCGCTTTTATAAGTAGGGAGTAATCGTCATTATACGTTTTAACCAGATTTAGAGCGACAGAATAATCCTGCATATTCAGGCGGCATGCCGCTTCAGCTATAAAGCAGATGGAATCCATCTTTGAATTTCCGGAGCGTCTTGCTTCGGTAAATTGGTTTATAGCTTCGCTCCACATCTTCAGCTTGATGAAAGAGAGACCTTTTAAATAAGATTCGGTATAATCGGCGGCTTTTTGAACAACAGCATCATTATACTTTCCTGCTTCATAATACGATTTGATATCTGATTTGTTTTTATTCAGAGTCTTCTCGCCGGTAGATTCTTTCAGAAGATCAAAGAATATGTCCGAATGATTGTTTTTTTCAATTATGTCTCTGTACTGCTGACTGTTTCTTTCAATAATTTGTGAGCTGAAAGAATCGATTTGAGACGAACAATCAAAGAGCCCCTCTTCATAAGGAAAGAGATTTATCCCTAAAGAAGCCAGCAACAAGGCAGCTATTGCTCTTTTCATTGCATTCTTTTTTCAGGAGATGGGGACAATCGTGTACTCTCTCTCACCCAAACCCATCTTTTCCGCATGTTCAAGCTGCACTGTCGGATCAACCTCTTTATGAACAGCTTTGAAGATGTTCTTTCCCGCTCTTTTATTTACCAAATCGTAAGATGCCGAATCAACGGAGACAATGTCGTCAGACACAAGTATTCCCACATCATCAACCAAATACGGACCGTTATAAGAGTAGCAGTCGCAGGCGGGAGAAACGTCATTTATTATATTTATGTAAATTGTTTTTCCTTTTTTTACCGCGCCCTCAGCGTATTCTGCCATCTTTTTTTGCATCTCTGAGCTCTCCGACGTCCAATTTATTCTTATTGCCCTCGCTTTGCAGATATCGATGCACAAACCGCATCCTACGCATCTTTTCGGATCTATGACTGCTTTCTTTTCCTTTCTGTCGATTGCTTTTGATGCGCACCATTTTGCGCACTCCATACACCCGATGCACTTTTCCGTGTTGACTGAGGGTCCTATGTTTGAATGCATAGCCAGCTTGCCTTTTCTTGCGGCGCACCCCATACCCATGTTTTTCAGCGCTCCGCCGAAACCTGTAAGTTCATGCCCCTTAAAGTGAGTAACGCAGATTATCGCATCAGCATAGTAAATGTCAGAGGCGATGTACAGTTTTTTAAAAAACTCACCGTTTACAGCGACTTCGACGAAGCTTTCTCCGCGCATTCCGTCGGCAATTACTATCGGAAATTTTCCGAATCCGTTGAAGAAAGCATTGTTCAGGTGATCGACAGAGTTGGACCTCATGCCTTTGTACAGCGTGTTTGTGTCGGTTATAAAGACCTTTCCGCCGATATTTTCAAAATATGAGCACAGGTAATTTATGTAAGCCGGTTTTATATATGCAGTGTTGCCCATCTCTCCGAAATGCATCTTTAATGCCACAATATCTGATTTAGCTATCATCTTTGAAGCTTTTACTCTATCAAGCGGCTTTTTAAGAAGATCCAGGTTCATCGCCTGTTTTTTGAAATCAATAAAATAAACATTGCTCATATTTATATTATATTGCACATAAAGATATAATCAAGAGGAAATCATACTGATGAAAAGGTTGCTGGAGATTTTTCAAAAAAGGGTATCTGGTGCCGGAGGCCGGAATTGAACCGGCACGGGACTTACATCCCAGCGGATTTTAAGTCCGCTACGTCTACCAATTCCATCACTCCGGCTTAAAAAAAGGCGGCATCCAGATTTGAACTGGAGCATAACGATTTTGCAGACCGTCGCCTTACCACTTGGCTATGCCGCCATAAAATAAAAATGGAGCGGGAAACGGGACTCGAACCCGCGACACTTACCTTGGCAAGGTAACGCTCTACCAACTGAGCTATTCCCGCTCGTTGCAGTAATATTTATACAGAAAATCAATAAAATGTCAACACTATTCTTCTATATTTCCGCAAAGACCTTCTCAATTTTCTTCATTGCCCAGTCAATTTCGTTCTTCTTTATCACAAGAGGGGGGGCGAATCTTATTATATTTTCATGGGTCTCTTTGCAGAGAAGACCTTCCTTCATCAAAGCTTCGCAGAATCTTCTTGCTCCGCCCGCGTCGTTTTTAAGTTCGACTCCGATTAGAAGGCCCTTTCCCCTGGCTTCCCTGATGTAACCTGATTTCATTGCCTTTAATCTTGAAAGAAAGTATTTTCCCACTTTATCAGCGTTGGCAGAGAGCTTCTCCTTTTCAAGCACGTCCAGTGCGGCCACCGCGATTGCAGATGCGAGGGGATTTCCTCCGAAGGTTGAGCCGTGGTCTCCCGGTTTGAAGACGTCCATAACTTCTTTCTTTGAAAGGAATGCGCTTATCGGATAGAATCCGCCTGACAGCGCCTTTCCGACGATTATTCCGTCCGGCTTCACTCCGGCTTCATGCTGGTGGGCAAAGAATTTTCCAGTTCTGCAGAGACCTGTCTGAATCTCGTCAAGAATGAAGAGAACATTGTTTGCCTTGCAAAGGTCCTGCGCTTTTTTCAGGAATCCGGCAGGGGGTATGATAATTCCTCCCTCTCCCTGAATCGGCTCTGTCAGAAATGCCACTGTATTTTTGTTGATGGCTTTCTTGAGCGCGTCAAAATCCCCGAACGGTATCTCTATAAAACCCGGAGTCAATGGGCCGAATCCGTCTTTATACTGCTCATCAGACGAGAAGGATATTATTGTGGTGGTTCTTCCGTGGAAATTGTTTGATGATACTATTATCTCGGCTTTATTTTTTTCCACGCCTTTTACTTTGTATCCCCACTTTCTTATTGCTTTCAGGGCTGTCTCAACCGCCTCTGCTCCTGAATTCATCGGAAGCATCTTCTCCATCTTTGCCATTTTGCAGAGCTTCTCATAGAAAAGCGGAAGCTGGTCATTGTGAAATGCGCGCGATGTGAGGGTCAGATTCTTCATCTGCTTTGTTGCCGCTGCCGCTATCTTCGGATGGCAGTGACCCTGATTGACTGCAGAGTATGAGCTAAGGAAATCCAGGTATTTTTTTCCTTCAGCGTCCCACACCCATATTCCCTTTCCTTTTGAAAGGCACACGTCAAGGGGGTGGTAATTGTTAGCGCCGTACTTCTTTTCAACGGCATAGAATTTATTTGATTTTTTCATAGATTAAAACTCCTTATTTTAAAGTTCAGTCAATAAAATATCATATTAAAAATTAAAGTCAAGAGATTTGAGTATTCCTGTCGAGCGGCATAGTGAAAACGTCGGAGAGTTTTTGAATCAGGAAAGAAAGAGCGAAAAAAGAGAGTGATACGATGAGAAACTCAATGCCGTTGAACGGCTCAAGCAGGGTTGCCTTCCTCAGTACGATTCCGGCTCCTGAAGATATGAGCATTGAGATAATTATATCATAGAAAATGTGCTGTTTGTTGTTGTTTATTGCATACAGGCTCCGAGGTATCACTGCAAACGCTATAAGCAGAAAGAAAAAACCGTGCATGTAAGAAAAATAGAAAATTACGAACCTTTCAGCAGTCTCCATAAGAAAATACCATTTTGAATCTTCATTCCTGATTTCAAGTATCTTGTAGAGACTCATTATGAAATATTTTAGAAAATACACGATGACAATCATTCCTATAGCATAGATTCCGTATCTCATATGAGTTGTATTTTTGAAACTGACGCTGAAAATATTTTTCAGAATAGTCGAAGCCAAAAGAATAGATATCAGATGAGTCAATTGGTCAAGCATGAATGTCAATGCCTCTTCGATTCTGCTTTTATACTTTATTAAATCAATCGGGAAATGGAATCCGAATGTCAAAAGAAAGGCGGCAAGTCCAAGAGCATAACCCTCGGTATAAAACAAAAAGACTCCAAGAACTGCTATTGAGACGAGAAAAGAATGCCAGATAATGCCTGCAGTGGATTTCAACTTGAATTTATAGACCTTATTGCCCTGAAAAATAAAATCTCCTATCAGGTGGCCCAATAGGAGAATTATTATTAGATTTTTGTCCGGAAGAAAACTATTCATCTTTTACAACCCAGACCTTTACCTCTCCGGTAACTTCCGGGTGCAACTTCACGCTCACAGTGTAAAATCCCAGTTTTTTAATCGGCTCCTCAAGAAGAACAGAGCTCTTATCGACATTTACATTGGCCTTTTCCAGTTCATGAGCTATCATAGCCGCGGTGACTGATCCGTAAAGCATCTCATCATCATGAGCTTTCTGGGAAACAGTAACGGATATTTCAGTCAGCTTTTTTACCATCTCCTCTGCCAGCTGTTTGTTCTTAACTTCCTTTATCTCATCCTGCTTTTTATCAAGCTCATACCTTTTAAGGTTGGATTCATTTGATTCATACGCCTTTTTGGAAGGGATCAGATAATTTCTCGCGTAACCTGTTTTCACATTTATAACCTCACCCTTCTTTCCTACTCCGGCGATATTTTCTCTAAGTATTACTTTCATTTTATCACCTATCTTATGTTTTCATCAATATTTGACAACAAAGACATTTGACGTGCAGTCTTAATGCCTTCAGAGACAAGCTTCTGATGTTTTGCGCAGAGCCCTGTGACTCTTCTCGGAAGAATCTTGCCTCTGTCATTCATGAATCTTGTAAGGGATTGAACGTCCTTATAATCAATAACATCGTTTTTTATGCATATTCTGCATTTTTTCTCTCTCTTTACTTCCCTCTGTTCCTTCTGCTCTTCTCTAGAACGGTATGCCATCTGAACCTCCAGTGTTTTCATTTTCCTCTATGTTTTCAAAATCTTTGTCCACCTCGTCTATCACCTGACTCGCATCAGAGTACCTCTGAGGCTGCTCCGAGCCTTCTTCCGCTTCCCTTGATATTACGAATATCTTCAAAGCTCTTATCTGGTGTCTCGAAATTTTTTCGTGCGTCTTCTTGTCTTCATAAGT
>JAQVDU010000132.1 GCA_028698175.1 bacterium
GGCGGAAAGACCTGGTCAGAGGTCGTTTCAAAAGAAAAACTGGCAAAGTAATTTCTAAAAGAGGGGAGAGTTCTCTCCCCTCTTTTTCTATTGACATTTTGGTATTTTGGTATTACAATACTACAAATAGAGAAAGGAGAAAAATGTCAACAATAATTCACATTTCGGAATCAACATCTCTTGCCTTTCACAGCATTGCCTACATAGCCGCGAAGAACGGAGCTGTAAAGACCAATGAAATTTCAAAGATGACCGGAGCCTCTGAGGCGCACCTGTCGAAAGTGCTTCAATGGCTTGTGAAGTCGGGTATGATTGCTTCCACACGGGGACCGCAGGGTGGATTCATTCTCAGCAAAGACCCTTCCAAGATGACTCTCTATGACATATTTATCGTAATGGAGGGAGAACTCGACACAAAGAAATGCCCCCTGTCGAGGAAAAAGTGTCCATTCAATACATGCATTTTCAATGGCGTTGTGAAAAAGCTCAACAATGAATTCATAGATTACCTGAAAGCAAGCACGATAGAATCATTTTTAAAAAGAAACAAAAAAGGAGGATAACATGTTTTGTTACCAGTGTGAACAGACGGCAAAAGAGAGCGGATGCACAACATTCGGAGTGTGCGGCAAGGACCCGGAGACGTCAGACCTTCAGGACATGCTTCTCTATTTAACGCAGGGAATAGCCATGTATGAGAGCAGACTCAACAGCATGGGTTCAAGAAACAGGGATGCCGACAGATTTGTTGTTGAAGCCCTCTTTACGACAGTGACCAACGTCAACTTTGATTCCAAGAGGGTCGCAAAGCTGATTGAAGAGGCAGACAGGATCAAGGAAGACTCTAAAGAGAGATACATCAGGGTTTGCGGAGAAAGGAGTATAAAAGAGGAGATTCTGGGCGGACCAGCGATTGTGAGGCCGGAGAAGGAATTTTCAAAACTGTTAAAGCAGGCAGAATCGGTTTCGCTGGACAAGGAGGTCGCGCGCTTCGGAGAGGATGTGGCCGGACTTAGGCATCTTGTTATTTACGGTCTAAAGGGAACAGCCGCATATGCAGACCATGCAAGAATTCTCGGAACTGAGGATGAGAAGGTTTACGAGTTCTTTAATGAGACTCTAAACAGGCTCGCAATGGGTCTTGCAGACGGAGGAGAACTGACTGGACTTGCCCTCAAAGTCGGAGAGGTAAACCTCAGGGTGATGGAGATGCTTGACAGTGCGAACACCGGCACATACGGAAACCCCGTTCCCACAAAAGTGAGGGTGACTCCTTTAAAGGGAAAGGCAATACTTGTTTCAGGCCATGACCTGAAGGATTTACACATGCTTTTAAAGCAGACTGAGGGAAAGGGAATAAACGTCTACACCCACGGAGAGATGCTTCCCGCTTTGGCATACCCTGAACTCAAAAAGTTCAAGCACCTTGTCGGAAACTACGGTTCAGCGTGGCAGAACCAGAGGTCGGAATTCGACGATTTCAAGGGCGCAATACTTATGACCACAAACTGCATACAGAAGCCGAAGGATTCCTATAAGGGAAGAATATTCACTACAGGGCTTGTCGCATGGCCTGACGTGGTTCACATTGACGGAAAGAAGGATTTCACTCCAGTCATAGAGGCGGCTCTTAAGAGCGAAGGATTTTCAGAAGAGGGAGAGGAAAAGTACATCACTGTCGGATTCGGACATAATGCGGTACTCGGGGTGGCAGATAAGGTAATTGACCTTGTGAAGCAGGGAAAGATAAAGCACTTCTTCCTCATAGGCGGGTGCGACGGGGCAAAGCCCGGAAGGAATTATTATACTGATTTTGCGCAGAAGCTTCCCGATGACACTGTAATTCTGACTCTTGCATGCGGAAAGTACAGATTCAATAAAATGGAATTCGGAGAGATAGAGGGAATACCGAGACTTCTCGATGTCGGTCAGTGCAATGACGCATACTCTGCAATAAAAATAGCAGTCGCTCTGGCGGATGCATTCAAGACTGACGTGAATTCGCTGCCGCTCTCTCTGATACTCTCCTGGTATGAGCAGAAGGCTGTATGCATACTTCTAACGCTTCTGCACCTCGGAATAAAAAACATGAGGTTAGGTCCCACAATGCCGGCATTTGTTAAACCCTCTGTTTACAAGGTTCTGAAGGATAACTTCAATCTCATTCCCGTTACAACTGCCGAAGAGGACATCAAAGCGATTCTCGGTAAATAATTTCAATTCATTAATGTGAATTTCCCCGTAGAGACGTTGCAATGCAACGTCTCTACATTTATATGATTGATAATTGATTTTTAGCGCCTGAATAGGTATAATATGGGCAGGCACAAAGGAGGAGAGATGAAAGAGAGAAGAAAATTACAAGTTTTCAAGAAACATTACCGGAATCTTCAAACACAAAACATAAATATCGTAGAGACAAGGCAGTGCATTTTCTCTGCAGAAATTGATAACAATGGCATTGAAGAATTTTCATGGTAAATATCGCAGTACGTCAACAAGATTGAAAGGATGGGATTATGGACGGAGCGGATATTATTTTGTCACAATATGCACGAGAAACAGGGAAGAGTGTTTTGGAGAAATGAAATCCGGAGAAATGCAGTTGAATGAATATGGAAAAATTGCCCAAAAACTTTGGTTGGATATACCCAATCATTTTGATAATGCAAGAATCGACGAATATGTCATAATGCCGAATCATTTGCATGGAATCATAATATTGGATGACAAAGGGGAGGACGATAAAATAAATGTAGAGACGTTGCATTGCAACGTCTCAGTAAATGCAATAGAAAATGAATTTCATTCAAAAATATCGCCAAGACCAAAATCACTGTCAACGATTATTCGTTCATACAAATCAATCTGTACGAGAATGATAAATGAATTGGAGACGTTGCAATGCAACGTCTCTACAAAATTTGGATGGCAATCCGGTTTCTATGACCATGTGATACGAAATGACTCGTCATTAGATAAAATCAGGGAATACATATTGAATAATCCTGCGCAATGGGCAGATGATGAATATAATCTCGCTAAACGCAAACAGAAAAAGGAGCAATTATGAAGAATATTTTTAATCATAACCAACCTACCAGCCTACTAAAATCGTCATTGCGAGCGAAGCGTGGCAATCTCTATACTTCTATTCGTTCTTTGTATTTAGCACACGGCTCACGGCACAAGGTTCACGGCACGCTCGCTCTGCTCTTTATTTTTGTATTGCTTGTTCAGAGCGGATGCGGACTTACAGCAGACAGATACATACAGAGGTATTTGGCTACTAACAGCATCTGTTGGGAAGATAATGACCATATATTGATATATGCAAACATAGCACAGTATTGGTATAATCAAGACCTCATCGGAGGTGAGAGCAAGGAATACGACTGGACAGGCGGTGAGATATGGCGAATAACAGCGAGTACAGGTGCAAAAGAGTTGTTGTTTAGGAGTAAATCAAATGAGTATGCGCTAAACAATGCTGATATGTCGAGCGTAAATGGCAATACTTACATATCTGGAAGCGGTCATACCTACAAATTCAGTAAGAATTATGATGGATGGGATGTTCTTGGGAATTTTACATTTCCCATAGTATCACCAGATGAGAGATATATAGTAGGAGCAGGCGACGAGAAGGTAAAGAAATATGATATAGTAAATGGGACGGAAGAAGAACTGTATAATAGCGGATTTATAGAGACTTGGCTTGATTATGATTATGAGCGTAATTATCTATTAATCAACAGTAATAAGTTTGTGGACTTGAATACAGGGGAGGAGACTATTATAGCTGAGATAACAGATACAATAGGCAAATATATAGTTTCAGATGTA
>JAQVDU010000044.1 GCA_028698175.1 bacterium
CCGTCGTCCTGAGTGAATCCTCTCACCCTTAAAAGTCCGTGCAGGGCTCCGCTTCTCTCATATCTGTAAACAGTACCGAGCTCAGCGTACTTTACAGGAAGTTCTCTGTATGAGTGGATCCTGGTCTTGTAAATCATTACGTGCCCCGGGCAGTTCATCGGTTTTAAGACATACTCTTCATCGTCTATCTTGAAGATGTACATGTTCTCTTTGTAAAAATCGTAATGTCCGCTGGTTTTCCAGAGTTCTGCCCTCGCTATGTGGGGAGTTAAGACGAGGTCATATCCTCTCTTCAGGTGCTCATCCTTCCAGAATCTCTCCATTATATCCCGTATCATTCCTCCATGTGGATGCCAGAAAACTAGTCCGGAGCCAGTCTCCTCGAAGATGGAAAATATGTCGAGCTTCTTCCCAAGAACTCTGTGGTCGCGCTTCTTCGCCTCCTCTATCCTGTCGGTGTAATCCTTGAGCATCTGCTTTTCAGGAAATGAGATTCCGTATATTCTCGCAAGCATCTCTCTCTTCTCATCCCCGCGCCAGTATGCGCCAGCAAGGGAGAGGAGTTTGAAGGATTTTATATATCCCGTCGAAGGTATGTGCGGGCCGCGGCACATGTCGAAAAACTCATAATCATACTTTTTGGAAAAATTGGAATAAACAGAGAAGCTTTCTTCTTCCCTGTACTGTTCTATTATCTCGATCTTGTATTTTTCCTTCAAAGAATTGTATTTTTCAAGGATCTCTTTTCGCGACATGATTTTTTTAACAAAAGGAATATTCTCTTCGATGAGTTCCTTCATTATTTCTTCAATTTCATTCAGATTCTCTTCCTTAAGCTCCACAGTGCCAAGGTCAAAATCATAGTAGAAACCGTTCTCTATCGATGGTCCTATTGCAAGTTTGACAGTCTCTTTGTCTGAGTGTTTTTTCTTGAAGTAGATTTTCACTGCCATTGCCAGAACGTGGGATGTGGAATGCCAGTATGCATCCCTTCCTTTTTCAGATAAGAAATCGTGGAGTATTACTGTCGAATTGTCCTTCACATGGAAGGTCTTTATGTCATAAAAAAGATTATTCTCTTCCGCTATGAGGAATTTTTTACCGGAGAGCTCCTTCTCTTCCTTTATATAGTCGAAGAGGATTTTGTTCTCTCTGTATTCTAACTGAATATTATTTATCTTTATCATATTCCATATAAATGGTGGGCGGTACTGGATTCGAACCAGTGACCCCCTGCATGTCAAGCAGGTACTCTAACCAACTGAGCTAACCGCCCGAAAACGTCTCCAACGGGAGTCGAACCCGTGTCGCAGCCTTGAAAGGGCTGTGTCCTGACCACTGGACGATGGAGACAACTATTTTTTATGCGTTTTAAAATAAAGATGCCGAAACTGTTCATTTTCAACGAGCGCGTCGTTGATTAAAAACCAGTTTTCGACCTCTTTATTGGTCGAGGCAATCCTTTCGGCGAGAACCTCCGACAGGTTCAAAAGAAACTTGGCCGCAAGGTCTCCCGAGTTTTCAATGATTGCCGCAATGTCCAAGCGAGTGAGCACGAACAAGACTACGTTGTCCATCGCCTGTATAGATGCGGAGCGCGTATTGTTCCTCAGTATTCCCATCTCTCCGAAAAAGTCTCCGGAGGAGAGTTTTGCGAGTGAAATGCGCTTCTCCTTTCTTTCGATGAAGACCTCTACTTCTCCCTTCTCTATAAGATACATTTCATTTCCCTCCTCTCCCTCTTTGAATATGAAGGAGGACGGAGAGTAATGCCTTGTCTCCATGAAGGAGAGTATTTTTTTTGTCTCATCGCCCGACAAATCTGTAAAGAGCCGAGATTCCATACATCTCCTCTTTGTAGTTATGAGCCGTACTGGATTCGAACCAGTGACCCTCTCATTAAAAATGAGATGCTCTGCCAGCTGAGCTAACGGCCCATCAAAATAATGAATTTATTATTATATTAAAAACATAATTGCTTGTCAAGTAAAATCTTATCGGTTTAAGCTTACAGCTTAAAATCAAACTCTCAAAAACAGTAACAGGTAAGAGCTCAAATAAGCCGGCATGAGCAAAAAATATTCTTAAATGTCTGCAAATTTCTAAGTGGCTCAATTTTGACACTTAGGAGCTGTGGTTTTTTATCTTTAAAGATTGTGAATTTTGTAACATGAATAAATTGACAAAATATCATCGGAATTACCGATACTTAGATATTTTTTCATATTAATCGAATGGCTTTCTCTTGACAAAAAAGAAAATATGATTATATTGTTCGTAAATACCAATCTCATATTCCCTCCCTAAACCGGTTGGCCTCGCTTCCAACCGGGTTTTTTTTTATATACTCCCATTCACAAAATTCACCCCCCGCCGCCCATGTGAACTTTTTTCCAGCCCACCAGCTTACGAACGAACGGACGTATGATAGTGCGTCATTGCGATGAGTCTTCGAAGAAGCAATCTCTATGCTTCTATTCGCTCTTGCTCTTTTGTTTTTTCGGATAGTGGACTATCGATTTTGTGACCAGAGATTAATCTGAAAGATGTCATGCTCTATTCTCTCTTTAATTCACAAAATTCACCCCCCGCCGCCTTATGGTTTGTCAAAATGTCAATCGTTCTCTATTCTGGTATATCCCTCTATACTTCCAACAACCTTGTTTTTTCTGAATAGTGGTTTCGCCTAAAGATAAAAAGGTAGTTGAAATTCATCATTAATCCCTGTTGATGAACCAGTGACAAAACTCCTCTGTCGACGTAGTTTTTTACGATAAATCTATAAAGCTTTTTCCACTCAAATCCTAAATGTGGTCCATATCCATCTGCAGGAACTCTAAAATCAGAAATGCTTTCATCTCTAAGAAGTCTGGTAAGATAGTTAAAAGCACTCATGCTTGAGTCGAAAAACTCTCCATAGGGATTTTTTCTGACAAGATACCTTGAAATGAATTTTACTAATCCCTGCATTCCGTTCTCATTCGGAACAGTGATGACTATCAGTCCGTTATCTTTTGAACAGTTGACGAGTGATTTAAGCGCATTTTCCCAGTCGCCTACGTGTTCTATTGTCTCAAAGCAGCAGACGATGTCAAATTTTTGATTGATATTCTCGCCGCTGTTGAGATCAAAACTGCAAAATTCCATGTTCTTTTCGCATTTCTCCCTTGCCAGTTCCAAAAGCTGCGTATTTTTGTCAAATCCGTAAAAAGACCATCGCTTTTCGGTGAGAATTTTATCCTTCATTTCCCTTAAAATGTATCCATTTGAACATCCGAAATCGGCAATGCTTCCGCCATCTTTGGGAGAGTGCTTCCTTACGGACATCAATATTTCCCTCAGACGCGCCCGGTGAACAAATTTGGCAGGTGAATTGCCTTTATAAGACGTCTCGTGAACAAATACCCCTCTTTGCATCTATCCTCCTTTTTTTATATTTTAGTACAAAGTATTTGAAAGTCAATACATCTGATTATCAGATTTCAATTTGCAGCTTCTTGAGAATAACTTTTAGAAATGGTGTTTGACATTTGACATAATCTCCCATTTTCACATTTTTCATCCCCCGCCGCCTTTTACTTGATTTTAAGTTCGGTAAGCATATAATTATGAAAAAGGAACAAAATAGGAGGAATGATTGACAGGGAAGAAACAGCAGATTCTCTTAAAGAATAGAATTTTGGAGCAAGAATTAAATTGAAACGCTTTCAAGAAATAAAAATCAAAAAATCAGACAATGACAGAATAAAACTTCGATTTATAGCTCATTTTTTAATATTTATCGTTTTAATACTCCTTGACGGATGCCTGCTCACTCTTCATCCGGAAATACAAAGAGAACGTGAGGTGACTGATGAGCATAGTATAGCTGTTTTAAATAATAATGCTAATGCGGCATTGAAATTAACCGAAGATGTCAATATAGGTTTAAATCCAAGTTTTACGAGAACAAAAAATATATTTTATAGAGAAAATTCTATAGGAATGGATGCAATGCTGAATTTTGGTTTCATAAATGGGTTAGTTTCTACCGGATTGTTTTATTACAATAACAGTGCAAAGTTTGGCTTGAAGATTGCTCCATGTCTTATTGGGGAATTTATAGGTGTAAGAGAATATAATTCTGAAGCTTATTCGTGTTATGAATATGGATTAATTATGGAATTGGATATCAATTATATTACTCTTTGGATGATGAAAAATCGTGGTGCAATGATTGTTTCAGGAATAGAAACAATTGAAAATGGGATGTTTGATTCTTATACTATCTATATAGATGCTTATGATAAAATGAGAACAATGTATGGAATTAATTACAATTTCGGCGGAGAATCAGGCAGAAAGTATTCATTATTTGCAAACATCGGATTTGAATCAAGCGACTTACCGGATACTTCGGATAATATCTTTTCAAATTATTACAGTGTTGCTTTTGGTTTAAGTGTTATTGTAGAGAATGTAGATGTTTTTAAGGTTTTTAGAATATAATAAGATGACAGAAGACGGGGATTGCATCTTGACCTTAGAGCTTGACAGATTCTTCATGTAATAGGCGGCGGGGGGTGAATTTTGTGAATTTAAGAGGGGCGGCTTGACATTTAACATTTCAAATGAAGAATCACCAGTCAAGAAAATGCCATGAGCCGTGAGCTTTGTGCCGTGGGCAAAAAAACAAAAGAGAGCGCCAGTAAGCCGGCACGCTTGTGCATTGGTAAAATTCAAAATAAAAGGTTGAATAGCAGTATAGAGATTGCCGCACTTCGCTCGCAACGAGGGGGAAAAAGTGATAGATTCTTCAGGATAGAGATAACTGCTGTGTACTTCAGAATGACATTGAAGTAACCGAACAAGAATGGGAATAATGGTCTTGACATAAAAATCAATCGTATATATAATGTACATACAATGAAAATAGGAGGAATCAATGGATGCTGTTATCAATTTCAAAACCGACAAACGAATAAAAGACGAAGCGCAGAGAATAGCGGGTGAAATGGGGCTTAATTTAAGCGATATCCTTAATATCTATTTGAGAGGGTTCGTCAAGAAGAAAGAATTGTATATAAGTTTAAATGAAAATGAAACAAACCCTTCTGATGAACTGCTTATAGCAGTCGAAGAATTTAAGAAAGAGTATGAAGCCGGTAAAATGAAGCGCTTTAAGAGTGTAGACAACCTGATAGAGCATCTTGAAAAACTCTAAATAAAAAAATGAATATTTTACTCTCAAAGAGATTTGAGAAAATGTTCGAAAAATGCCCGAGGGAGATAAAGCTTAAGTTCATAGAAAGATTGAAAATCTATAGATATGATAAATACAGCCCTGCGCTGAATAATCATCCTCTTACGGTCAAATTGAAGGGATACAGAAGCATAAATATCTCAGGAGATTACAGGGCGATCTTCAAAGAAAAAAATCGAGAAGTGATTTTTATCGCCATAGGAACCCACAGTCAGTTGTATAGGTGAGCTAGTGACTGGTATGCTGGTGGGCAAGTAGGCTGGTAGCCGGAAAAATCAGATGCCGACAAATAAGATTTGGCAATCAGGCGTAAAATAGTTTTCATTAACTTTATATAATATATAAATATTATCATATAGAAGTGTTGAAATTTGAGACTTGACAATAATCAACTAATATATATAATTATGCACTATGATAATTTTGCATCTGTCTGCTCTCGACAAAGTTTCGACTCAGGAGTATGAATGGGAACTCACTCCTGCGGAGCTTGGAGAGGGGGGCAATGAATCATTATTCATAAAGGCGGTCTTTGAAGTAAATGCGATGAAGAACAGGCAGTATGATTTCAAAGGGAAGTTATGCTATGGCCTGAAGCTGAAATGTGACAGGTGCCTTGAGATTTTCAGCAGGTCTTTCGAGGAGAATGTCCACTTCATTCTCAAAAAGGATTATGAAGGGAACGAACTTGACATAATCAGGTTCAATGACCTCGCCTGCAATGTCACTGATTATATAAGGGACATAATTCTTACCTCAGTACCGATGAAGAATCTCTGCAGTGAAAAATGCAGGGGACTCTGCGAAAAGTGCGGTAAGAATCTGAATAAAGGCGCGTGCGGATGTAAAAAACAGGAGGAATAAATGGCAGTACCAAAACGGAGACACTCGAGAACAAGAGGCAGAAAGAGAAGAACGCACTGGAAGCTTTTCAAGCCTGCTCTGACGGCATGCTCCAACTGCGGCAAGATGATGAGAAGTCACAGCATATGCCCGGCATGCGGATACTATAACGGAAAGGAATACATAACGATAAAAAAAGAGGTCTAATTGAAAATTGTGCTTGACGCGATGGGCGGAGATATCGGACTCTCCGTCAATCTCGAAGGCGCCCTGATGGCGTCAAGGTCATTTTCACAGGAAGACACGATAATTCTGACAGGCGTCAGGTCAGAGATAGAGAAGATGATAAAGGACAAGAGAATGTCCTTCGGCTGCAAAATAGAGATAATCGATGCGGCCAACAATGTGGGGATGGGCGATTCACCCACAAAGGCACTTCAGGAAAAGCCAGAGTCCTCGATAGCAAAGGGTCTTGATCTTGTCAAATCCAAGAGAGCAGACGCTTTTTTTTCACCGGGCAATACGGGCGTAATCCTTGCATTTTCGCTTGTAAAGCTAGGCCGTTTGAGGGGGGTCAACAGACCGGCTCTCGGCGTGATATTCCCTGTGGGCAGGCATCCTCTGATGCTTGACGTGGGAGCCACTCCTGACTATAAACCTGAGAACCTCTATCAGTTTGCGCTTCTCGGACATGAGTACATGAAGATAATGAGGGACAATGACAAACCTGTGGTTGGCCTTCTTTCGATAGGAGAGGAGAACTCCAAAGGTTCTGTTCCGTACCAGAGGGCATTTGATCTGATAAAGCAGGATAAGGAGATTAATTTTCTTGGAAATATTGAGGGAGACGATTTTTTCAAAGATAAAGTTGACGTTATAGTGACGGACGGATTCACTGGCAACATTCTTTTGAAATTCGCGGAGGGAATGGTTCATTGGTTTAAGGTGAGCTTTAAAACCTCTGTCAAGCCATTGCCGATAGCCATACTCGGAGTTATCCTCTCATTTCCCGGATTTCTGGGAATACCATTCTTTTTAGTATCGATAAAAAAACTTCTCAAGAAAGTTTCATATGACGAAATAGGTGGAGCTCCTCTTCTGGGAGTTGACGGAGTCGTACTGATAGGCCACGGAAAATCAAATCCAAAGGCGGTGAGAAGCGGCATCCTGAATGCTAAAAAACTTGTGGAGCATAACTTCATAGGAGAGTTGAAAGGAATATTTGAAAATAGGAGAACAAGTGAAACGGATTAAAATCATCGGAACCGGGTCGTTTCTTCCGGAAAAGGTTCTCACCAACTTCGACCTTGAAAAGATGGTTGACACGACAGATGAGTGGATAATGAAACGCTCCGGCATAAGGGAGCGCCACATTGCGTCTGAGAACCAGGCGACTAGCGACCTCGGCTTTGAAGCGGCAAAGCAGGCGATTGAAAATGCCAAGATTGACAAGAACACCATTGATTGCATAATTTTCGGAACAGTCACACCGGATACACTCTTTCCGTCAACTGCCATATACGTGCAGAAGGCATTGGGCATACCCGGCATACCGGTCTTTGACATATCAGCGGCCTGTTCTGGATTCATCTACGGTCTTGCGATAGCGCAGGGTTTCATAAACAGCGGAGCATACAAAAGAATACTTGTGATGGGCGGAGAGACCCTTTCCAAGGTCACTAACTGGGAAGACAGGTCAACCTGCGTTCTCTTCGGAGACGGTGTGGGCGCAGCAGTCGTTGAAGAATCAAATGATGATTCCGGAATAATTTCAATATATCTCGGAGCTGACGGGAACATGGAGAATCTTCTATGCCAGCCCGCAGGAGGGTCACGAATTCCTGCCACGGAAGAGAGTGTGAAAAACAAGCTTCACACGATACACATGGACGGCAATGAAGTTTACAAACATGCTGTAAACACAATGGCTCAGGCGGCGACGAAGGCGCTTGAACTGGCTGGAATAAGCGGCAATGACGTGACGCACTTCATTCCACATCAGGCTAATATAAGAATAATGGAGACGACGGCAAAATTTGTCGACATTCCCAGAGAGAAGGTCTTTGTCAATATTGACAGAACGGCGAACACGTCGGCAGGCTCCATAGCGATTGCATTGGATGAGATGAACAGAAAGGGGATGCTGAAGAAGGGCGATATAATCCTTATAGATGCATTCGGAGCCGGCTTTACATGGGGCTCCGCGGTGATAAGGTGGTAGCGTGAAGGTCTCAGTCCTCTTTCCCGGCCAGGGGTCGCAGTACGTGGGTATGTGCAAAGACATGCACGCAAACCCTGAGATAAGACAATTGTTTGAAACTGCCAGCCTTATAATCAATGATGATATCGCGGATATAATGTTCAACGGTCCTGACAATCGATTGACAGAGAGCAGAAACGCCCAGGTTGCGATACTTCTCCACTCATACTCAGCATTTTCCCTCATAAAAAATAAAGTTGAAATGGATGCTGTCGCAGGCCATTCGCTTGGGGAATACACTGCTCTTTTGGCATCTGACGTCTTTGATTTTGAGACCGCAGTAAAACTTGTGAGGAAGAGAGGCGAACTGATGAGCGAAGCCGGCGAAAAGGCAAAGGGTTCAATGGCCGCAGTTATAGGACTCGATTCCTCAAAAATCGAAGATGCGATAAAGGATGCAGACCAGGTCGTTGTGGCAAATTACAACGGAGAGGGACAGACGGTTATCTCGGGTCCGACCGAAGGAATAGACTATGCCATGAAAATTCTCGCTGATATGGGAGCGCGCAGGGTTTTGAAGCTGAACGTGTCGGGCGCATTCCATTCCCCTCTGATGAATTACGCTTATAATGAATTTTCATCCTTCATAGAGACCTTCGAATTCAAAGACCCCAAGGTTCCCGTAATAATGAATGTCTCTGCGAACTATGAGACAAGCAGGGAGAATATAAAAGAACTTCTCAAAAGGCAGATTATTAGCCCAGTGAGATGGACTCAGATAATGAGTTTGCTTCTTAAGGACAATAAGAAAAGCCTGATAGAAGCGGGACCCTCAAAGGTTTTAAGCGGAATGGCAAAAAAGGCCAGTCCTGAATTTTCGGTTGTCTCTGTTGAAAAGCTTGAAGACATAAATTTTTAAGGAGAATGAATGGAAAATAAAAATGCACTCGTAACGGGCGGACTAAGAGGCATAGGACATGCGATAGGACTTGAATATGCAAGAAACGGATTTGACATAATTCTTTGGGACGTTATGGACGAGGGAAAGGATGAGTCGATTGATCTGCTTAAAAAAGCGGGTGCAGGAGAGGTTTTTTTCAATAAGGTGAACGTTGCCGACCTTGCTCAGGTCTCTTCAGCAATAGACGAGATAATTTCGAAGCAGGGAAAACTCGACGTACTGATAAACAATGCGGGAATAACAAAGGACAATCTTCTTATCAGCATGACAGAGGATGAATTCGACAGGGTGATTTCCGTCAATCTGAAGGGCACCTTCAACTGTTCAAAGTCCGCCGTGAAACACATGATTAAGAGACGCTCCGGCTCAATCATAAACATATCCTCTGTGATAGGAATAATGGGAAACAAGGGGCAATCGAATTATGCGGCTTCAAAGGCCGGAATTATCGGATTTACAAAGTCCCTGGCAAAAGAAGTCGGATCGAGAAACGTCAGGGTAAATGCAGTCGCTCCGGGATTCATTGAGACGGAAATGACTAAAAAGCTTCCGCCTGAAGTCATCGCGGAGTACGCGAAACTGATACCCCTGGGGAGAATGGGAAGCGTTGAAGACGTCGCAAAAGTGTGTTTCTTTCTTTCATCTGAAAATGCAAATTATATAACCGGGCAGGTCATCCACTGTGATGGCGGCATGCTGATGTAAAACCAAACCAAGGAGGTTTTGATGTCTCAGGTTTACGACACAATTAAAAAGATGCTCGTTCAAGAGCTCAAGTTCGACGAAGCCAAGATCACTCCGGAGGCCACAATAATGCAGGATTTGGGAGCTGACTCCCTCGACCTTATGGACCTTGTAAATGAGCTTGAAAAGGTTTATGAGATAAAGATTCCCCAGGAAGATTACGTAAAACTTAAGACTGTCGGAGACGTAGCTTCATACATTGAAGGCAAGACGGCAAAGTAAACAGCGGGAATTTCCCGCTTAAAAATAGGAGTATTATGAAGAGGGTCGTGATCACCGGTCTGGGAGTGGTGTCATCATTGGGAAATACTGTCGAGGATTTTACCACGAATCTTTTCGCAGGCAAGTCCGGAATAGGAAACATCACCAAGTTTGACGCTTCCTCATTCCGCACAAGAATCGCCGGAGAGGTCAAGGACTTCAATCCTGAGCCTGTCATAAACAGGAAAGAGACAAGGCGCATAGACACTGTCGCCCAATACACTCTTGTAGCTGCTGACGCAGCTATCAAAATGGCGAGTCTTGACCTTGTTTCCGAGAATATGGACAGGTGCGGAGCAATAGTCGGAAGCGGAATCGGCGGAGTGGAGACATGGGAGAAACAGCACGCTGTCCTTCTGAATGACGGCGCGGACCGTCTCAGCCCCTTCTTTGTTCCTATGATGATTGTAAACTCTCCATCCGGCCAGACTGCGATTAAATTCGGGTTTAAAGGCCCGAATTTTGCGGTTGTATCGGCGTGCGCATCAAGCGGCCACGCTATTGCCGATGCGTATAATCAAATCATACTGGACAATGCTGACGTGATGCTCTGCGGAGGAGCCGAGGCCTCTATAACGCCTCTATCCGTCGCCGGGTTCATCTCCCTTCAGGCGCTCTCGACAAGAAATGACCAGCCGGAGAAGGCATCGAGGCCGTTTGATGCTGACAGGGACGGATTCATAATGGCTGAAGGAGCCGGAATAATACTTCTCGAAAGCTATGAACATGCCAAAAAGAGGGGAGCCAGGATTATCGCCGAGATGACGGGTTACGGATACAATGACGACGCATATCACATCACCGCTCCAGACGAAAGCGGAGATGGAGCGGCTAAATGCATGGAGATGGCTGTAAAGAGAAGCAACAAAAAACTCACAGACGTTGATTATCTGAACGCACACGGAACCTCAACAAAGCTCAATGACCAGATGGAGACACTCGCCGTGAAGAAATGCTTCAAGGAGCACGCTTACAGCATAAACATTTCATCCACAAAATCCATGCACGGCCATATGCTTGGAGCCGCCTCTGCAGTTGAGTCAATAGCTACGATACTTGCTTTGAAAAATTCTGTTATTCCACCGACTATAAATCAGGAGAAAAAGGACCCGGCATGCGACCTCAATTACACTCCAAATCAGGCGGTCAAGAGGGATATAAAGTTTGCCTTGTCCAATTCATTCGGATTCGGAGGACATAACGTAACTTTGGCATTTTCAAAATTCGATGAATGAAAGAGAAAGCATATCTGACAAATTCAGCTGTCTGACCGGGATAAAATTTAAAAATGCGGATATTCTCGTGGAAGCAGTCTCTCACAGGTCCTTTAAAAAAGACGTTTCTTATCAGAGGCTTGAATTTCTGGGAGATTCGCTTCTCTCCTTCTTCACCTCGGAATATTTTTACAGGAAATACAAGCTGTTCGCTGAAGGAGAACTCTCTAAGTTCAGAACGAGCATAGTAAACAGAGAGAATCTCTCTCACGTTTTTACTCAGCTGAATCTCTCTGATTTGGTGTTCATTGACAGGAAGTCATTCAAGGATGATATTCCTGAGTCCATAAAAGAGGACATTATGGAGTCGCTTCTCGCGGCTGTCTATCTTGACGGCGGAATAAGGGCGGCAAAAAAAATGTTCAAGCTTATCATAAAAAACTCGCATTCGGTTCCGGAAGAGTTCTTCGCAAAGAATCAGCTTCAGGAGCTTTCATTGGGAAGGTATAAGTCTCTGCCTGAATTCAAAACCGTGGAAAGCGAGGAAAAAGAGTTTGTCTGCAGAATTTACGTTAACGGAAAATATTGTTCCGAAGCTCAGGGAAAGAGCAAAAAAGAGTGCGAGAAGAAGGCCGCCTTGCTTGCTTTCAGAAAATTAGAAAAGGAGATTCAATGAATATCATTGTGTGCGTTAAACAGGTTCCGGATACAAGCCAAATGAAATTTGACCCGGAGACAAAGACTATTGTGAGGGAGAATGTCGAAAACATAGTAAATCCCTTTGACCTTTACGCTGTCGAAGAGGCTCTCAGAATAAAGGAAAAATTTCCGGAATCTAAGATAACTGCGATCTGCATGGGGCCGAAGCAGGCAGAAAACGCGTTGAGAGAGGTTATATCAATGGGAGCGGACTCTGCGGTTTTGATCTCAGACAAGTCATTTGCCGCTTCGGACACTCTTGCGACAAGCTATATATTATCGGAGGCGATAAAAAAGACTGGTCAGTACGACATAATACTCTTCGGAAAGATGGCTATAGACGGCGATACCGCTCAGGTGGGTCCTGGCGTTGCTTCTCTTCTTGACATTCCCCAGATAACTTTCGTGAGAAAGATAGAAGAGATAACCAATGAAAAAATCATAGCTGAAAGGGCTCTTGAAACCGGGTACGAAACGCTTGAAGTCCAGCTCCCGTGCGTTTTAACATGCATAAAAGAGCTGAATGAACCGCGCCTCCCCTCTCTCAGGGGAAAGATGAAGGCCAAAAAGGAGGAGATTCCGGTTTTAAACGCAGAAGCTCTGTCAATAGACCTCTCAAGGTGCGGATTCAAAGGGTCGCCCACTTGGGTAGTCAAAGCATTTTCCCCGGTCATGACTAAGGAGAACATGATTTTCAAATCCGAAGACCAGAGAGAAAACGTTGACAATCTTGTATCAAAACTGAAAGAAAAGGCAGTCATCTAAGGAGAAATTATGAATGAAAATTTAAGTGATTATAAAGGCGTCCTTGTATTTGCAGAACAGAGGAACGGACATATAGAGAGCGTCACGTATGAGCTTTTGAACAAAGGGCGGGAGCTGGCCGATAAAAGGAAGACCTTTGTAATGGCAGCAATACTCGGAAATGATCTGAAAGATAGCGCAAAAAATCTTATTATCAGAGGCGCTGACAAGGTCATAACGGCTGATTCGGAAAAGCTTAAAGATTTCATAGACACAACATATGCAAACGTCCTCTCAGACCTGATTCTGAAATACAAGCCGGAGATAGTTCTTGCAGGTTCGACAAACCTTGGAAGGTCACTTCTTCCGAGGGTGGCGGCGAAACTCAAGACAGGACTCACAGCGGACTGCACGGAACTTGACATTGATCCTGCCGACGGGAAGCTCCTTCAGACTCGTCCTGCGGCGGGAGGGTCCATAATGGCTACAATAGTGACTCCCAATTCGCGGCCGCAAATGTCCACCGTGAGGCATAAAGTCTTCAAAGAAACAACCGCAGACGAATCACGGAAAGGAGAAATAGAGATTTTTGAGGTGAAGGAGAGTCATATTGACGTTAGAACCAGATATCTGGGATTTAAAAAAGACGAAACGCAGACGGTTAATCTTTCGGATGCGGACGTTATAGTCTCCGGAGGCAGAGGGTTGAAGCAGGCTGACAATTTCAAGCTTGTGCAGTCCCTTGCAGATGCGTTAAACGGAGCTGTCGGAGCATCAAGGCCCGTTATTGACGACGGATGGATGCCATTCTCGCATCAGGTGGGACAGACCGGCAAGACAGTGTCGCCCAAAATTTATGTTGCCCTCGGGATCTCCGGCGCGATACAGCATATAGCCGGAATGAAGTCTTCGGACGTAATAGTGGCTGTCAACAGAGATGAAAATGCTCCCATATTTCAGATTGCAGATTACGGAATCGTCGGTGATTTATTTGAGGTTGTTCCACTGCTTCTTGAGAAGCTGAAGGAAATTGATAAATAACCTCAAAATAAGCGCCATGTTCCCCTGTTACAATGACGGAGGAACAATAATAAAGCTCGTGAGGGACGTCTCAGAGGAGCTTAACAAATATTGCGTTGACCATGAAGTTATAGTGGTCGATGACTGCTCTTCAGACAATTCGAGAGAGCTTTTGTCCGATGAGGCGGTCTCAAACAAGAAACTCGTTTTGGTATTTCACGAGAAAAACAAAGGCTACGGGCAGACGATTCTTGACGGAATGAAAACGGCGAAATTTCCATATTTCTTTTACACCGACGGAGACGGTCAGTATTCTGTTGAGGACATTTCAAATCTCATTCAAGCTATGGATGAAGACACGGTTCTTGCGAACGGATATAAAATATCTCGGAATGACCCTTTTTACAGAATAATCATCGGAAAACTTTACAACTTGTTTATGAAATTTTTTTTCGGCGTAAAACTCAAAGACATTGATTGCGATTTCAGAATAATTAAAAAGAGCGTATTTGAAGGAGAGACATTTTTTTCAACATCAGGCACAATCTGCGTGGAGATGGTGAAGAGAATAGAAATGAAGACAGACAAGATCAAAGAAGCGCCGGTCAGCCATTTTGAAAGAGAGTACGGCAGGTCCCAGTTTTTCAACTTCAAGAGGCTTTTTTTCGTGTTTTTCCACGTGCTGAAGCTTTGGCATCTGCTGATAGCTAAACGAAAATAGAGGTTAAAATGAACAAACAGAAACAGGTTCGCTCGGTGCTCGTAACCGGCGGAGAGGGTTTTATCGGATATAACCTCTCCAAAAGACTCGCGGAAAAGAATTTTGAAGTTACTGTTATCGACTCGGAGAATCCGATGAGCGGGTTCAATCCTCTTCACAGAACAAATCTTGAAAAACAAAACGTCAGGATAATAAAAGACACCATAGGGAATATCTCAAAACATGAACAGTCAGTTAAAAAGTGCGATGCAGTTATAAACTGCGCCGCCCTCATCAGCCACCTTGATTCAATGAAGAATCCGATAAGCGATATCGAAAACAACACCATAGAGCAGATTAAGTTCGTTGATTTTATGAAGCAGTATCCTCAGAAAAGAATTATTTACACTTCAACCAGACAGGTTTACGGAAAGCAGGAAAAATTTCCGGTCAAAGAGAGCGCGCCTATAAACCCCGTCGACTCAAACGGAATAAACAAGTACACCACAGAACTCTACTATTCACTATACTCTAACATCTATTCTCTCAATTCCCTTGTTCTGAGACTTACCAACATCTACGGACCCGGAATGCACATCAGGGACAAGAGGCTCTCTTTCATAGGATGGTTCATCAACAGATGCGTCACCAACAATCCCATAGAACTTTACGGAGAGGGAAGCCAGAAGAGGGACATGCTCTATATAGACGATTTGTGCGATACCTTGATTTCATCACTGAATAGCGATTACAGAGGAACAGTCAACGTAGGGAGCGACACCAGCTCCTCTCTCATGGAGATTGCGCTTCTCATAAAGCGGAACAACCCCCGCATATCAATACTAAACGTGAATTTTCCAGAGGAGATAAAAAAAATAGACATCGGAGATTTCAGCACTGATAACACCTTGGCGAAAAAGCTTTTCAATCATAAGGAGACTGTAAACCTTGAAGAAGGCTTGAAAAAAACGATAGATTACTACAACAAAAATAAAGGATACTATCTATGATACCCTTTTCGGCTCTTAACAGGGACACAGAAGAGATGAATGAAATATCTGCAGAGCTAAACTCATTCATCAGAGAGGGGAGGTATATTTTAGGAGATAAGCTAAAAAGCTTTGAAAAGGCATTCTCTGATTTTACGGGTTTGAAATATTCTGTGGGAGTGGGGAATGCCACTGACGGACTCTATCTCATTTTCAGGGCTCTGAACCTTAAAAGAATAGGTATATGCGCGTCAAGCCCTCTGCCGTGCGGACAGTCGATAAAGATGGCTGACGCGGAAATGGTGCTGTTTGACGCAGAGAACAACGGCGGACTAATCGACATAGAAAAATTTAAAAAACAGCCGGTTGAAATAGACGGTCTTGTGGCTGTTCATCTTTACGGGCAGGCTGAGCGGGCTGACGAACTAAAGAAGATTTGCGACGAGAGAAATATAGTTTTGATAGAGGACTGCTCCCAGTCGATAGGAACAAAAATCAATGAAAAACACACCGGAAGCTGGGGAATAATGTCGGCATTTTCATTCTACCCTACGAAGAATCTCGGAGGGTTCGGAGACGGAGGAATGATAACCACTGGCGATCGTGCGTTTTATGAAAAACTCATTCTGATGCGCAATTACGGGCAGATAGAGGTGTATTCGGCAAAGACCGAGGGAATAAACTCCCGCCTTGATGATATTCAGTCAGTGATACTCGATGTGAAAATGAAGAGAATAGAGGAGAAAAACTCCAGGAGAAGAATGATAATCGGAAGGTACAGAGATGAGATTAAGAACCCTAAAATCGAACTTCCGCCCAGGAGGTATTTTGAAACGTCAAACGGACATCTGATGCCGATCTTCACTGATGACAGGGAAAGCCTTAAGATGCATCTCGCCTCAAAGGGAGTGTCATCGGCAGTTCACTATCCCTATCCCCTGCACAAACAGGACTATTTCAGGCAGGACATCTCTCTTCCGGTTTGCGAGAAGCTGGCAAAGAGAGAACTCACGATTCCGTCATTCAGCGAGCTGACTGAAGGAGAGGTAAATTCCATAATAGAGGCTCTCAACTCGTATGCATGACAGAGAATATCAAATCATGAGCGAAGTCGAGGATAAACATTTCTGGTTTGTCCATAAGAGGCGCCTCATAAAACACTATCTTAAAAAATACTGCCCGGAAGA
>JAQVDU010000045.1 GCA_028698175.1 bacterium
ATCAAAAACTGACCGGTCAGTCAATAGCAATAATTCAATAAATTCAATATCAGGTGATGTCTAATGCTTCCCAAGGGCGGACGCAGGGTTGACCCCTGCTACTACTGTTTTTTCTTTCTGCTGAGACGTTTGTTGAGGGCTTGCCTTGATATTCCCAGAAGCCGGGACGCAACCTCCTGATTGTTGTCTGAACGCTTCATGGCCTCAGCTATAAGCTCATCGTCCATCTTTTTCATTGTGGGAAGGGATTCCGGGAATTTAAAACTCTCTTCGCATTCTATCTCACCGGTCTCTGCTTCAGTCAAACTGAGGATTTCCTTTATCGGCGATAGGGACAGGATCCCTTTGGAGTGGGAGCCCACTGCGTCATAGATTATCGACTGCAGCTCCCTGACGTTCCCGGGAAAAGCATAGCTTGAAAGTAGAGTCACAAGCTCTTTTGGATAACAGGGAGTTTTTTTATCGAATTCCTTTGACGCCTGTCTTATAAAATGCTCGAGAAGAAGAGGAATATCGCTCTTTCTCTCCCTCAAGGGAGGTATGGATACTGTATGCGAGCGGAGACGGTAATAGAGATCCTGTCTGAAAAGGTCCTTCTTCATCATATCGGCAAGATTCCTGTGAGTTGCCGCAACAATCCGCGCGTCCGTCGAGAAAGATGCGTCAGAACCGAGAGGAAAATAGGTTCTCTCCTGAATAACCCTCAGAAGCTTTACCTGCGATTCCTTTGACAGGTCTCCTATCTCATCAAGAAAGAGAGTCCCTTTTTCGGCATCCTCTATAAGCCCCCTTCTCTCCTTATCAGCTCCGGTGAATGCGCCCCTCCTGTGCCCGAAGAGGGTATCTGAGAACAGGGTGTCGTCCACTCCTGATATGTTGACCGCCACGAATTTTCCCTTGCGGCCGCTCGCATTGTGGATTCCTTTTGCCACAAGCTCTTTTCCTGTTCCGGTTTCGCCGAGAATAAGTATCGGCAGAGGCGTTTTCGAAACCGCATTGAGGTATCTGAATGAGGAAACCATCTTGTCATGTTTTGTGATTATATGGGAAAATGAAGAGAGGTCTGTTTCATTGCTCTCCTTGACTGCTTCAGATAGAAGTTCATTTTCGCTTCTCATATGGTAAGATTCATAGGCATTCTTAATGGTAGCTGCAAGGCGTTCATTCTCAACCGGCTTTAGGAGGTAATTGTATGCTCCCAAAGTCATGCAGCGCACTGCAGTTTCAATGTCATTTAAAGCCGTGAGAATTATAACCGGAACTTCCTGTTTGAATTCCTTCATTTTTCCGAGAACCTCTTCTCCGGTAATGTCGGGCATCATCATATCAAGAAGAACGCAGGAGATTCTCTCTTTTAAGAATATTTGAAGCCCCTTCTTCCCGCTCTTTTCGGTTATTATGTTTTTGAATCCCTTGGAATTCAAAATGAATTTTGCCGAAAGCAGAAACTGTTCTTCATCATCAATAAGAAGTATTTTGTCTTCAGCTGTTTTTTCAATACTTTTCATCAGAATCTCCTCCTGAGGCAGGGAAAGAAACTTTTACGCGCGTTCCCTTTCCCACGTCTGATTTGAATTCTATCGAGGCATTATGCTCTTTTAGAATAGAATGAGTGATGGACAATCCGAGACCGGTTCCTCCGAGGTCTCTCTTTGTGGTGAAAAACGGGTCCAGTATGTGTTTGAGATTCTCTTTGGATATTCCGACACCGTCGTCTTCCACAGTTACATAGACCCTTTCGCGCTGACGCGATGATGAGGTCTTTATCCTTACAAATCCTTCCCTGCCCTTCATTGCCTGACAGGCATTGGTAAGAAGATTTATAACCACCTGTTCAAGCTGCTGTTTGTTGGCGTAAACAGAAGGAATGGATCCGCCTCTTATGAATTCAAAATTTTTCGCGCATTTCTTTATCATATTTCCGGTGATTATAAGAGCAGAGTCAATCACGGAGTTCACGTCGACAATCTCCCTCTTCTTGTCTGATTTTATTGCGAATTCTTTCAGCCCCGATATAATATTTTTTATTCTGATTGAGCCCTGTTCAACTCCGTCTATCATCTTTGCGAGCTCCTGGAAAGATTTCGAATAGGGCAGTCCTCCGAGCATGAAATCTCCGTTCTTTTCATAATGCTTTTTAAGAATCGGCTCAAGATCATTCCATGCGGTCTTCATAATCTGTGCATTCAGCATTATAAAATTGTTGGGATTGTTTATTTCGTGCGCTATTCCAGTCGCAAGAGTCCCGAGAGTTGCCAGCTTGTCCGATTCTATCAACTGCTTTTCTCTCATGATGGCTATGTCCTCGCTCTCCTTCAGTTTGGTGACATCTCTTTGAGAGCCCCAGAATCCCAGAAGGTAATCGCCGTCGAACATTCCCACCACATTGTTGAGAAAATACTTTTTGTTTCCGTACCTGTCGTACTCTATCGTGAGGGCGTCCTGTCTGGTGAATTTTGTCTGCTTCATGTTTTCTATGTACTCTTTTATTTTTTTCTTGACGTCAGCCTTTTTGAAATGTTGCTTCTTAACCTCCCTGACATGAGTGTGGAACTCGTAAGGCGATTTTCCGATTATATCCTCTCTCTTTTTGTATCCGTACATCTTTGCGAGATTGTCATTGCAGTCTGCTATGTACTCATGCTTTCTGATAAGTTCAAACGCCTTAATGGGGTCAATGTTCAGATTAACCTTTTTTCTGAGACTTATTCTGTATATACCCTCAGATGAGTTGACGAGAAAGTATCTGTATTTTTCCTCATTTTCCTTGAGGGTGTTTGCCATTTTGTTTCTTTCCGTTACATCTCTTATCGAACCCACTATCCTGAAAATATTCTTTTTATTGTTTCTTATGGCCACTCCCTCTTCTTCAAAAAATGCCCACTTTTTGTCCTTCCTTAAAAATCTGTAGGATGTTTTGTATTTTCCTCCGCTCTTCATGGCTTTTTCAAGAGTTTTCATCATTGAATCAAAATCATCCTCATGAATCATTTCTTTCCACTTCTTCCTGTAAATTCTGGCGAACTCTGACTTGTTATATCCGGTGAGGCGCTTTATGGCTCCGAACCATTCGTTCTCTTTTGTCACATAGTCGAATGAAAATATAAGGTTGTCAGTATGGGAGATTATTCTGTCGAACTTCACCGTCAGGTTGTCAAGCTCCCTCTTCAACTCGTTTGTTCTTTCGGATTTTCTCTCTGTCATTTTATACTCCTGAGGTTGACCCCGATGAATCTATCTTCATCCGCGTGGATGCCGGAATTTCCGGCAGACCCGGCATCGTCATGATATTGCCGAGATAGACTACTATAAAGCCGGCTCCGCCCGAGACCTTGAGATCCCTCACTTCAATATTGAAATTCCTTGGTCTTCCGAGAAGCTTTTCATTGTCGGAGAATGAGTACTGGGTTTTTGCTATGCAGACGGGAAGTTTGCCGTATCCCCATTCCTCTATCTTTTTCATCTTTTCGCGCATTTTTTTTGAGACTGCCATTCCGTAAGCGCCGTAAATTCTATACGCGACCTTTCTTATTTTTTCCTCAATAGAGTCATCAGGCTCATAAACATAATTTACAGGATCGATCTTCTCTTCGCATGCTTTTATAACTGCTTCTGCGGCGTTGAGTATTCCGTTCCCGCCCTCCTTGTATACGTCCGTTATGTACGACTCTTTGTGCTTTTCCCTGCACAACTGAAGGAGAATTTCAAGTTCTTCGTTTGAATCATCCTTGAATCTGTTTATGGCGACTACAACAGGTCTGTTGAATGAAAGCATGTTCTCTATGTGTTTTTCGAGATTTGAAAATCCTTTTACGATCGCGTCCGCATCCTTGTTAAGCAAGTCCTTCTGTTTTACTCCTCCGTGGTGTTTTACTGCTCTGAGGGTCGCCACTATGACAACTGCATCAGGAGGCGACATTGATTTTTGCCTTGACACTATGTCGAAGAATTTTTCTCCTCCAAGGTCGCTCCCGAAACCGGCCTCCATAACAGCGAACTCGGAAGTTTTCAGCGCCAAATCCGCAGATACTATAGAAGCGGTTCCGTGAGCAATGTTCGCAAACGGTCCGGCGTGTACAAACGCTGGATTTCCCTCTCCGGTCTGCACAAGATTCGGATTCAATGCATTCTTCAGAAGTATTGCAAGAGCGTCGGTTGATTCAAGAATTTTTGCAAGAACCGGCTTAAAATCGACCGATTCTCCGACAATGATGTTTGAAAGACGCTCCTTTAGATTCTCTATATCTGTCGATAGCCCCAGAATAGCCATAATTTCGGAAGCGGCGGTTATCTCGAATTTGGACTCACGGATTTGACCGCTCTCCTCTCCCACTCCTATAACAACCTTTCTGAGCGCCCTATCGTTCATGTCAATAACCCTATGAAAGAATATGTCCTTCGGCTGGAAATGCGAAACATTTGTTCTTGAATAACTGTTGTCAACGAGAGCCGCAAGAAGATTGTGGGCGGAGGTGACGGCGTGAATGTCGCCTGTGAAGTGCAGATTAATATCCTCCGAGGGAAGCACAGTCGCTTTTCCGCCTCCGGTCGCGCCGCCTTTGACTCCAAATACCGGTCCGAGGGACGGCTCGCGGAGAACGACGGAGCTCTTTCTGCCGATGCTGTTTAAGGCATCTGCAAGACCTATGGACACTGTTGTCTT
The DNA here is from genome assembly GCA_028698175.1 of bacterium. Lineage (GTDB taxonomy): Bacteria > Hydrothermota > 32-111 > 32-111 > 32-111 > UBA2202. The sequence goes on from JAQVDU010000045.1 coordinate 4,664, forward strand.
TCCCTCGCCGTAAGGCGTGGGATTCATTGCAGTCACAAGAATCAGTTTGCCCTTCTTCTTGAATCTCTCCGACGCAGCGATTTTAACTTTTGCTACGTATTCACCGTATTTGACAATCTCGCCTGCTTCAAGCTTCAAATCGCCGGCGACTTCGTCGATTCTTTTAAGATTTCCTGCGCTTTCAGACATTTCGCCTCCGTGTTAACATAGTATTATACGGTATGAAGGATAAATTTCAACCCTGTAGAAAAAAGAAAAATAAAAAAATTAAAATAGGTATTGCATTTTAAGGCAAAAATAATATAATATGCACAAAACAAAGGAGCGTTATGTGTTTTTTCTTATGCCGGTTTGAACTTAATCCTTTAACTTCTGATTTTGGAGGTGCTAAAGAATGCAAGCCCTAGGTAAACACATTTTAGCTGAGTTCTATAAATGCGACTCAGCAGTTTTGAACGACGTTGCTCTTATTGAGAAGACGATGGTTGAGGCGGCAAAAAAAGCAAGAGCGACAGTCATCTCGAGTTCTTTTCATCACTTTTCACCTTTCGGAGTAAGCGGCGTGGTTGTAATCGCCGAATCCCACCTAACAATTCACACATGGCCGGAGTACGGATACGCATCCATAGACATCTATACGTGCGGAAATACTCTTGACCCGTGGATTTCATTCAAGTATCTCGTCAAGAAGCTTAAGGCCAAAGACACTTCCATGATGGAGCTCAAAAGAGGGCTTTTCGATGTTGAAGGTACGCTGAAACACAAAACCGAAAAGAACGATAACAAGGAAATGGTAGGAGTTTAAAATGAATCTTTTCAAGCCGACTAAATTCTTTTTTGTTGCAGGCAATGCCGAAGGATTTTCAAAACTTAATTCGTTCGACTGCGCTCTTTTGAATGCAAAAATCGGAAATATGAATCTTATAAAGATTTCATCAATTATTCCGCCACACTGCGCTCCGGTTAAGTTCATAAAACTTCCTCTCGGAAGCTTCATACCTGTAGCGTACGCGGCAATCACTTCCGATATGACCGGAGAGTACATCGCAGCCGGCGTAGCGGCCGCTCATCCTGATGACCCTTCCAAAGCCGGAGTGATAATGGAATACTCATCCAACGGACGAAAGAAAGATATAGAATCGATCGTGCGCTCAATGGCTGAAGAGGCGATGAAAGTGCGCGGAATAAAGCATTACACTTTAAACAGCAGGGCAATCGAGCATAAAGTGAAACACATAGGAACCTCCTTCGCGGCTGTTGTTCTCTGGGACTGAAATGAACGAGTTTAACAAAAGCCAGGATACGCATCTCTGGTATACGGAATACCACACTCCCAATTCGGGAATAACTTTAAAAGTCAAAGAGACTCTTTTAAGGGTCAAGTCTCCGTTTCAGGAGCTTGTCATACTTGACACATATGAGTACGGCAGGATGATGCTTTTAGACGGTCTCGTGATGCTCACTGACAGGGACGAGTTTATATATCACGAAATGATAACGCATATACCTGTAAATATAAATCCGTCAGTAAAAAAAGCTCTCATAATAGGCGGAGGAGACTGCGGAACCCTGAGAGAGCTTTCCCGCTATTCTTTTATAGAAAACGTAAAGATGGTTGAAATCGACGAAGAGGTGGTGAAAGCATCCAGGAAATTTTTTCCTCAGCTCGCTTCAAATCTGCCGAAGAATGCCGAAATAGTAATCGGAGACGGAATCGACTTTGTGGAAAAAACAGATGATGTTTTCGATTTGATTATAATAGATTCCACCGACCCGATAGGTCCTGCAGAGGGATTGTTCACGGATTCATTTTACTCTAACTGCAGAAGAATACTTTCAGAAGAAGGCATGATGGTTCTTCAGGCGGAGAGCCCGTATTTCCATGCGGAATCAATAAAAATTTTCTCCGACCGGCTAAGAAGAATATTCGGTTTTATAAGGCCGTATCTAGCATTCATCCCTGTCTACCCTTCGGGAATGTGGGAGTTCATAATCTGCTCAAAGAATGAGCTTGACGTTTCTCTCAAAAAAGCCGATTTGATAAGCCATTTCGAGAGTTCTCTCAAGTATTACAATCATGACGTTCACAAGGGAGCATTCATGCTTCCGACTTTCGTGAAAAATATTTATGGGATATGACTTTCTTGAAGCTTCCAATGACGTCGATTTCGGCGACATAGTCATAGTAGGATATCCTTTCGACTCAACTTCATCCTTCAGAAGCGGCTCAAGAAACGGTCCTTTCTCGTTGAGATACCATTCCTGGAATCTCGAAACTTTTTCGCCATACAGGAAAACAGACATACACACAAAAAAATACAGCGATATAGGAGACGTTGAGCTTCCTTTCGGTGACATTGAAAAAGCGAACTCTCTTATATATGAAAACACCGGGCGACTTTTGAAAATGAAGAAACAGATCATATCACTTGGAGGAGAGCATTCAATAACGTATCCTATAATCAAGGCTTACTCCGAATCCTTTGATGATTTTGTGATGGTTGTCTTTGACGCCCACGCAGACCTGAGGGAGAATTACCAGGGAGTGACTTTCTCCCATGCATGCGTCATCAGAAACTGCTCCAAGCTTATAACAACTAAGAGAATTTGCCAGCTGGGCATCCGCTCATATACGGAAGACGAGTGGAACTATTCGAAAAATATGCTTTTCTTCTCCGACAGGTTAGATGATTTTGATTTCTCCCTTATCAAAGGAAAGAAAATTTATATCTCTATAGACATTGACGCTCTTGACCCCTCCATTGTCCCCGGCACTGGAACCCCCGAACCGGGCGGAATATTCTTCAAGGATTTCATCGATTTTCTTGTGAAATTCAGGGATTTTGACGTTATCGGATGCGACCTTGTGGAGCTCTCCCCGGATTACGACCAGTCCGCAGTATCATCAATAGCCGCCGCCAAAATAGTCCGCGAGCTTATTCTTCTTCTTTAGTTTTTTTTCCTTGTTCGACATAATATAATATACTCCCAGATAGAGTGTCAGCATTGAATAGTTGTAGAAAAAATCCTCTACGGGAATCGTAAGTACGCGTGCTCCGATTATCGCCGAATCGCCGTATAAAACAACCGGCATTGATGTGAGAATATAATTGAATCCAAAGAAAAGCACCATTGATACGCCCATGAAGAGCCAGTAGTATATGGATGTTATAAGACCGTAAAAACACTGTACCGACATGAACAAAGTGAATGAAGTGACAAGGAATACAGTCGACGTGTATGCTTTTTCTATGAAAATGAATCCCAATAAACAAAAAACAGCGGAAAGAATATAAAACAATCTTTTTTGTATTTCCGCTCTCCTTTCAAAGACATAATGCCTGATTACTTCATAGGAAAACATAGTAGCGTATAGAACCGTGAAGAAAAAGAGTATCTCCTCGACGGGGAGACCTAAAAACTTTGTTTTACCCACGTACATTGCATTGAAGCTCCAGTCCCCCCTCGAAGTCGCCAGCGCGTCCCAGACAATGAACGGGACTCCAACCGAAATGAATGAGAAAAACAATAAAAATGCTTTTCTGTAAAATTTCACTCTTTTGTCAAAAGAGAGAAGAATAGGACCCGATATTATAATCAGGTTAATCAGGAGATATCTGCTCATATAATGATCTTCCTGAGTTTTTTCTTTGTATCTTCGCTGACTCTGTCTATGCCGGTGATGAACTTTAACATGTCATTCTGAATTTTCTGGTCCACAAATGAATAGTCCTTTTTCAGAAGCATTTCAGATACAAAGAGAGCGTCATTTTTTCGTTTTTCCTTCACGTTGAAGAAATCCGGCAGGAAATGATAGAATGAAAATCTCAAAAAACGTATCTCAAAACAGTCGGGGAAAAGAGATACCGCAGAGTCAATCTTCGCTATGCCCTGGTTGACATACTTTACCTTGTTGTAAACATTGGAATCGTATTTCCCTTTAAGTCCCGTGAGACAGGCATAGTAGGAGAGAATTATCGGATTGTAATTTCTGAAGTTTGAAGAGTACCTGCTTTCAATATATTCAATCAAAACTTCAACGCTTTCAGGCATCTCAACTGCCGCATAGTAGCTTTTTCTGATGTAATCAAGAGCGGCCGTGTCAATCTCTGTTTTATACGGAGATTCATTGCCGGCGAAAGCCGGAATGCAAGCAAATAAAATGATAAACAGACATTTTTGCTTCATCAGTAAATGTCGATAACGTTTAAAAATGTGCGGACTAGTATCCTGAATACTGAGGGTTTGACCTTCCTCCTGTAAATGACAAAAGGGTCCCTGTATATCTCAGAAGCGGTATATCTGTACATGTCGGAGGCGGTTCTTATTGGGATTAAAAGAAATTTCGGAATGTATCTGAACCCTTCCTCTCCCATTTTTTGCCACTTAAGATATCTTTTTATTTCGTTTTTCATCATTGCTGTAAAATCCTTTCTCTTTGACAGCGCTTCGTTATAATCAAGAGAAGAGAGGTTGTATTCTTCAAGAATTTCCGAGGGTATGTAATGCCTGCCAAGAGAGTTGTCCTCTTTCACGTCCCGTAGAAAATTAATATACTGCATTGCCCTGCCGAGCATCTTTGCGCTTTCCTGATGCCCATCCTTCAGACAAAGCAGGCGCCCCATCATGAGTCCCACCACTTCAGCTGAGCCGTACATGTATGACAGGGATTCTTTCATCGTTTTGTACGAGCTTTTTGTGATGTCAGCCTCCATAGAATCAAGGAATGATTTTACCCATTCCTTTTCAATCCCAACCCTTTTCATCATGACAATAAACGAATCAATAATTATGTCGTTTGTCTTTCTGCCTGAAAGTCCATCCTCGTATTTATTTTTGAATTCATAGAATCCCTCTTTGTTCTGAGGAATGCTGTCCACGAGATTGTCCGCCTTTCTGACAAATGAATAGAGAATGAAGACGTTATTGCGCACCTTAGACGGAAAGAATATCGATGAGTAAAAATAAGTTCTGGACCCTTTTTTGAAAAGGTCGTATATCTCCGAATTAACCGTATATTTTCTCAATGCTGTCCACCAGAACTTCGCTTGATATTGTCACCATGGGTATTCCAATTCCTGGGTGCGTGTAATGTCCTGTATAGAAGAGTCCTTTTATTTTTTTGCTTCCGTAAGGAAGCCTGAAAAGAGCCGTCTGCATAAACGCATGTGAGAGCCCAAGAGCGGTGCCTTTATATGAATTGTACTCTCTCATAAAATCATTTATGGAGAAGATTTCTTTTACTTTCATGTGGCTTTCAAAGTCGAATTTTAGAATCTTTGACATGTGTTTTATTATTTTGTCGGAATATTCAGCGCGTATCTTTTCATTGTCCTCAATTCCCGATGCAATCGGCACGAGCACGAAAACATTCTCGCATCCGCCGGGTGCAGTATCGTCGGTTTTTGAGGTTGCCGAAATATAGTATGACGGATTGGACGGCATTGACGGTTGTTTGAATATTGTGTCAAAGTGTTCTTTCCAGTTTTCTGCAAGGTAAAGATTATGATGGAGTATCGTTTCTACTTTTTTGTCGGTTCCTATGTACAAAAGAAACGCGGAAGGACCCATGATTTTCCTGTTCCAGAAATTTTCGTCAAAGGAGCGGCTCTCTCTGTCAATAAGATTCATTTCAGTGAAATAATAATCCGCATTTGATATCACAATGTCAGCCTCGGCGAACCCCCTGCTGGTTTCTACTCCCCTTACCCTTCCTTTGTCTGTTACTATCTTCAGCGCGTTTACTCCTGTCTCTATATTTGCTCCGTGCTCTTTTGCCAATGACTCATAACCCTTTGCGACTGCATTAAAGCCCCCCTCAGGGTACCAGACTCCCAAATCAAAATCAACGTGGGACATTATGGAATAGAGTGCCGGTGTATTGTAAGGGGATGCGCCGAGAAATACCATCGTGTATTCAAGTATCTGCCTGGCCTTGACGGAATCAAAGTATTTGTTGACAAACGAATCAATCGAAGAGAATATGTTGAGTTTTATTCCATCCTTGATAAGCTGAAAATCCATGACGTCGAGAAGCGAGTCATACTTCCTGTATAAAAACTTGTCGATTGCTGTTCTGTACTGATAAGATGATACGGCAAGAAATTTCTTCAGCTTTTCCGCTCCGTTGTTTTCAAGCTCGTCAAAGAGAGAATATATACCCTCTATATCTGAAGGGACGTCTCTCACCCCCCCGTCTTCAAAGAAAAGCCTGTAATTGGGAGATATTCTCTTTAATTTATAGTAATCGCCGGTTTGTTTTCCGAAATAAGAGAAAAATCTGTCGAAAACGTCAGGCATAAGATACCATGACGGCCCCATGTCAAATGTAAAGCCATCCTTTTTCAGAACCTGGGAGCGGCCGCCGACCTGCTGATTCTTGTCAATGACTCTCACTTTATATCCTTTCTTAGCCGCCAGAGCAGCCGCAGAAAGTCCTCCGAAGCCTGCTCCGATGATAAAAATGTTTTTTTTCATGATTCTACTCCTTATTTTCTCTGCAGTCGCCGTGTAACTTTGATTTAAGCTGTATAAGCTCCACTCCTGCCTCTTTCAGAATATCTTCGGCATGTCTGTCCGGATAACCATCTTTGATGTATATCCTCTTTATCCCTGCGTTGATGATCATCTTGGCGCATATGAAACATGGCTGATTAGTCACGAACATGTCCGAGCCCTCAATGTTTATGCCGAGCTTTGCGGCCTGAATTATAGCATTCTGCTCAGCGTGAACGGCTCTTGAAAGCTCCATTCTCTCTCCGGAAGGAACATTAAGCTTCTCTCTCATGCAGCCGCCTATCTCGTCGCAGTGCGGAGTGTTTTTGGGAGGCCCGTTGTATCCGGTTGAAAGTATGTGCCTGTCTTTTACTATAATGGCGCCCACCTTTCTTCTGAGGCAGGTGGCTCTCGTTGAAACCAGAGAGGCAATCTCCATGAAATACTCCTCCCAAGAAGGTCTATTCGCCATAAATCTCTTCCTCCATCGATTCTAAAAGTTTGTTGATAATTTTTAATGAAGTATCGCATTTGACAGCTTCAATTTGAGCTTCGCTTAGGGTTTTAAGATAGTTTTTTGTTTCAAACTCAAGCATGTGGTTTTGGTTCACAGGATACGATTTGAAGAGTGACTCAACTGCAAAGATTTTTGCAGTGTCTTTTTCAAACGAATAATATTTCACAAGATTGATTTTTCCCCGTATATTTTTTTTATAAGAGAAAAGACTCTCTGCCGAGATGTTCTTTGTTTGTGAAAGAAGAGCGACAAGCTTGTCGTCTATAAGAGAATTGCTCTTTTTGTACATAAGATTGAAAAAACGTTCGTTGAGCTTTTCAGATAGAGTCGAGTCAGAGAGAAGCATATAGTATGCCGCATCCAAAGCCCTGACAACTATATAGTCCGATGCATCCTTTGACTCGGCTATGCCGATGATATCGGCAAAATCGCTCTTCCAGCCTCGTTTCGACGCCATTGAGATAAAGGAGGCATACTGCCAGCCTCTCAGCGGCCTGTCATATGCGGTGAAAAAATCATCAGAGTCGCCGTCGAATATTCTGAATGAGTATGAAACGTCAATTTTGCTTTCATTTAGAATTTTTTCAAGCCCGCTCTTGTCGTCTATTTTAGAGAGCACTCTCACTCCAATCGCCCTCTTGGTCCAGTCAGGAGATTTCAGCCAGTGCGGGAAGATTTCGATTGATTCTTCTCTGTACTCCCAAGCCAAAACAGAGTCTCTTTTCATCTGGACTGAATCCTCATATATTGAAAGATTTGATGCTATATCGCCGAAACTCTCCGGCGAGACGGAGAGAGCGGCGCATGAAAAGAGAAGGAAGAATTCAATCTTTGTCAATAAGCACCCCCATCCTGCACTTTACTTCGGTCTTTTGAAAAGAAGAGCTGAAAGAATCCCTTCCTTTCATGTCAAATAGAATTCCGTACGAGTAGGTCTTTCTGTCCGGGTTTGCCCATCCCTGACAGTCTGTTTTCAGAGCTTTATATGAATCATCTCCATTGAAATCAAGAAGCACTCCTGCACCGTTGGCATTGCCTGCACCCTGAGAAAGCCATGTGCTGAAATAGAGGTCGTCCCCAGCATAATCAGAGAGCATTCCGAATGAAAAATCATGCCCGCAGCCCTGCGATACTCCCCATGAGTGATACAGGTCGTTTCCCTCTCTGTCAAAGAGAAGCCCGACTGTAAAATGAGTGCCTGCGCCCTGCGAATATCTTCTGCTTTTGTAGATATCGTTGCCTTCACCATCATAGAGGATGCCGGCCGAGCGCCAGTATGATGAGCCCTGAACAAAGTATTCTCCCGAGTATAGGTCATCGCCTCTTTCGTCCAAAATCAATCCTACTCCGCCCGATGCTATGTCACGCACTCCGAAGCCGAACCCCTGAGACATGTGGCTGTGATACCCCTCTTCCCTGTGGTCATTTATTCCTCCGACTGCCAGGTATGAGTCATTGCCATCCATGTCAAATATCAAACCGAGCCCTTTGGTGAATCCGAATCCCTGGGATAGACCGCTAGATATATATTCATCATTTCCTTTTCTGTCCAGAATGAACCCTATTCCGTCGAAACCCGCGCCGAGAGCGCAGAATGAAGATGAATACCTGTCATTGCCCATTCTGTCGTCGATGAATCCCGCTCCGTTAATGCCGCAGCCCAGGTCGAATCCCTTCCCCTGATAAAAATCATCTCCTGCAATGTCAATTATCCCTGATATTCCGTCTACTCCGCACGCAATCGAGTATCCCTCGCCGCAGAGGTAAACGTCATCGCCGCCCGGTTCTACAATCAGGACGTTTTCTTGTGTTAAATGGTGGGTATCCGGACCAAATCCTCCAATAATAATCTTTGATTCCGCGTCATTGTTGGATTTTAGCTTTTTTGCGAATTCAAGAACTTCACTGTCTTCCATCAACAAAAGAAAGTCAACCGACTCAAGCATCAGGATACGTCTTTTCTTTTTTTCTTTTTCATTGTTTATTCCGGAGAGAAATTCCAATGCCTTCATGTAGTACGCCGAATCAGCAACCGATGTGTCTGCAAGAAAATCAATGCGGCCGGGATTTTTTTCCGCAGTCACTAATTTATAGTCAAACTTAAAAGATTTCTTGTTTAAGTTTTCTCTCGATTCTGCATACGCATAAAGAGATGCAAAATTAAGCTTTCTCGCTTTTTCAATGAGTTTTTCAGTCTCGTATTCTGATTTTTCAGGGTATGAGAGAATGTAATCGCAAAACTTCATAGAGAATGAATCCCTCATAAAGCAGCGCAAATCAACGGAAAGCTCTTTCGCATCGGATGACATATAAGAGAGCGATTCGATCAACGCCTTTTCGTTGGCGCTAAGAAGAATACAGGCGAAAAAAAGAACGGCGATACTAAAGTTTTTCATTGAAAATTTCCTCTGCCCTGGTAATATCCGGCATTCCTATGAATATCACTTCATCATCTATGATTGTCACAGGCACAGAGGAGACCTCGAATTCATCCATCAGGTTCATGCCTCTGTCGCTGTCAACATCTATTATCTCAAGGGTTGCAGGAAGTTTTTTTATACGTTCTTTCCAGAATTTTTCCACTTCCCTGCATTCGTGGGACCACCTGCCGACCAGAACGATTATTCTCTTCATATCAATCAATCTCGACTGTGTTCATTATCGTCTTTGTCTCCATAAGCTTGAAATATTTCCTGTCGCCCGGCAGGAATATGTGGCCGTCAAGAAAATAGAGCTTTTCCTTCGCCTTCACCAGATACATTATAAAAGGCCCTCCGTACTGATTCTTGTCGTTGGCATAGGTTCCTTTAATCTCAAGAGCCGGATATCCCTTAAACTGAATCTTTGTTTTTTCAAGCTTGACGAACTGGGTGTCTATTCTGTCTCCTTCGAAATGCTCCGAACCTATTTTATCTCTCATATTTATCATCCATTCATACGTGAAATTTGAAGTGTCGTTTGAAGTCATCACTGTGACTATCCTGTCAGGATACCTAGCGATAATGGAATAAGCGTTCAGTTTTTTGTCATAGAATGCGGTCTCGTAGTCCGAAGGTGCTTTCATTCGTATTCCCGCTTTTTTCAGGATCTCTTTGTTAAGCCTCTTATTCTCTCCCGTGAAGTACACCATCATGTCAAGGGAGCGAAATGCATTCTCCAAGAAGAATTTCCGAATATCATCCTTCCTCTCCGCTATGATTTTGTTTATAGCGTCTTCAGAATTGCCCGCTATTATGAAAATATTCTGCCCCTTTGCGAATCCGTCGAATACAGAGAAGAAGATTGCGCCATCTTTTTTAACAAGCTCCATGTCCTCAGAAGTCAGGAATGCATTTATTATCTGCGAATATTCGTCCGACCTGTTGATGTTGGTTATGAAAACAATGTTCTTCTCCTTTTTGTATATGTGCAGCTTGTCCAGGGGCACAAAGACGGTGTAAAAGACAGTCTCCCTCACCGGCATTGTCACTTCCAGCATAAGAGCGTCGAGAATGCTCTTCTCAGTCGAAGAGTAGACTGTGTTGGATGCGCATATTGCTATCTCTTCCACTTTGCCTATAGCCGACTCTTTAAGCTTCGATTTTGTGCATGAAGAGAATATTGCGAAAATCATCAGAGACGCCAATAACACATTTCTAATCAATATCTTCAATGTCTCTCCTTTTTAATTCTATTTTAACACATCTGTTATCCTCTTTCAACAGGTTTTTGTCCGACTTTATAATCCCGGATGCGTCATAAAACGCATTCTTCATAATCTGAAAATCATCAAACCAGTCTGCATATCTGAACTTGGGCATCCCGCTCTGCCTGCTTCCCCACGCCTCTCCCACACCTCTCATCCTCAGGTCCATCTCGGCTATTTTAAATCCGTCGTTCGTTGAGGAGAGGGTTTTGAGCCTTTGTATGCCCTCTTCGCTCACCTTTGCGCCTGAGACGAGGAAGCAGTATGACTGATTTTCACCCCTTCCAACCCTTCCCCTGAGCTGATGGAGCTGGGAGAGTCCGAACCTCTCAGCAGAGAGTATAACCATCACTGTCGCATCTCTTACGTCTATTCCAACCTCTATTACTGTCGTTCCCACGATAACGTCAAGCTCTCCTGAGTTAAGCCTCTCCATCACATCCTCTTTTTCTTTTTGCAAAAGACGGGAGTGAAGCTTTCCGATCCTCGCCTTTTTGAGATGCTTCTTTTTCACATCATCGAATATTTTTTCGACAGACTCCATTTCGGCCTCCTCTTCCGCATCTATTGCAGGACAGACAATGAAGCATTTTTCCCCACATTCGATTCTCTTCCCGATGAATGAGTACATGTCAGATACAGCCTTTGAGGAGACCCATTTTGTCTTTATCTGCTTTTGGTGAAGAGGTTTTTCCTTTATCTCGGTTAAGTCCATCTCTCCGTAGAGAGCCATTGAGAGAGAGCGCGGAATTGGAGTTGCCGTCATCACGAGATAATCCGCTATTATTCCCTTGCTTTTAAGCTTTGACCTATGCACCACTCCGAACCTGTGCTGTTCGTCAATTATCACCAGCTTCAGTTTGCTGAACTTGACCTCATCCTCAATCAGAGCATGCGTTCCTATCGCCACCTTTATGCTCCCGTCCTCAATACCTGAAAGGTTCCTGCCGCTCTTTTTCACAGAAGAAGTGAGAAGCGATATCTCAATGCCCAGCGGTGAGAAGAGCTTCTTGAGTCTGAAGTAATGCTGTTGAGCGAGAAC
>JAQVDU010000133.1 GCA_028698175.1 bacterium
AAGCTCTATGTCTCTTGCTCCTGTTTCATATTCATTACCTTATGATTATCTGCTTCTTTGTGATTGATGCATTCTCTGTTTTCAGTTTAATAAAGTATATCCCGTTCTTTAAGTCTCTGATGTTTGTTTTGTGTGTTCCGCTTGCTTTTGATTCTTCTTTGATTACCTCTCTGCCTGATATATCATAAACTGTCAATGTTCCTTGTGTTGTTTGCGTAATCCACTCTATTGTATTACAACCTGTTACTCTGATACCCTGTAACTCTGTAACTTCTTTTATCTCATGGCTCTCTATTCCCGTCGGTTCCAGCTCACCTATAATCTCCATTGTATCAACTCCTCCATAATGGTCATTGCTGTATGCTATAAGTTTGCCTAAGCTTATTCCTGTATCAATACATTCATACTCTACCTCTACCACCATACTGTCTCCTGTTGATAATATAACAGGGTAAGTCGGCTCTGATGACTTCTTATACCTTAATCCCTCTACTTTAACCGAATCTACCACCAAGTTATAAGTGTCAACACTCTTTATTACAACTTGTGATGTTATTGTATCTATTACCGATTGATTCCCAAAGTCAAGGGTATCTTCCATCCACAGCTCGCTTATCACTTCATCCTTGTATATGTACGTTCCTCTCTTCTCCATACTGCTTGGATTACCTTCCCCGGTAAACATTATCTCATCCTGTCCGTCATTATCAAAGTCCCAGCATTTTACACTGCTTGATAAAAAGAAGTTATCCGCCAAGGTCTTTGTATATACCTCCGTAAAAGTATTGTCTCCCGTTACATCAAAGACCCTCATGGTGCTTCCTCCGCACACCACAAACTCCAACTCCCCGTCATTATCTACATCCCCGTAACTCATATCGCAGCCGTATGTCATGAAGTAATCTGTTGTGCCCCAAAATGTATAATCCCAAATCGTATCATAGTTATATGCAGAATCAAATTCAAATAACTGAAAATGATATGACGGTGGTAGAAGATTTTCAGTTGTGCTCCTAATTATCTCATTCTTTCCGTCTTTGTCTATATCTGGAAAGTACAATACTTTCTCGCATGCAACAGGAATGCTATCTTGCTTTATAACAAATGAATCTGATAGTGTATCATACTCAAAAATTACTATTCCATTTGAATCAGCTGATGCAAATATCACATCATTCTTTCCATTCCCATTAACATCTCCTACATCCATTGCGCCTCCAGACTTTGTAGAGGGCGATACTCTGCCTCCTATTTCATATTGGTTATCTCCAGTGCAATTCATATAGAACCAGCCGTATCTGTAAACCTCACTCGATATCTCTGGTATCCCTGCTCCGTAGATTCTTGTTACGCCGTCTCCCTTTATGTCTCCAACTCCGAGCCAGTCAATTCCCTCAAATATCGTATCAGACTCCCATGTCCTCTCTGCAGGCGGATATGAATAAATAGTCTCCTGCTCGCGGAGCCAGAGCTTCTTGTCATTTGTTCCGCCACCTTTTCTGCCAACAAAATCAAGCAAACTATCTATATCTATATAATCAACTCCACATACAAATCCATCCGTTATTGTGTCAACTGTATAATATTTATATTTTCTTGATATTTCATAAACATAACCGAAATTCTGAACAAATATTTCATAATTATCATTAATGTTCACATCTTTTATTATTGGACATCCGAATCTATTAGGTGAACTAAAACCCATCGGTAAAAAACATTTTTCTTCATACTCTGCACTCAAATGAATGCAGAGTATAAAGATTATTACAGCTAAAAGTGTTCCTCTTGCTTTCATTCTCACTTCAGTTTGATTATCTTTCTCAGCTTGTTTGTTGTGTTGTCCGTCCTTATGAAGTATATCCCTGCAGGAAGTTCCTTTACACTAAATGTGTTTATACCTTTGACGCTGTTGACTTTGCTCTGCTTTATCACTCTGCCTGTTATGTCTATCACTTCTATTTCTCCTGCTCCTGTTTCTGTTACTTCATAAGCTATAAGTCCGTTCTCTACGATGTTGTTTATCTTTGCATCTGTTTGCTCTTCGTTCAGTTTTATTCTATTACCTTTACCAAGCTGTGTCAAGGTTTCCGAGTCCACCTCGTCGTACTCATAGCACTCAACTCTGGCTACCCTTGCATCCTTTCCCACCTTGCGTTCAAGTTCAATACTGAGATATCCGTCTTCATAGTACTCCTTAGGAACCATCACCTTTGTAGTATCCTCTCCTTTGCCTCCATATACCACTCCTATTACTTCTCCGTCTATCTTGACTATCTGGGGTATATATGGATTCTTATCGCTTGTTATTATTGATACCTCATAGTAATGGTCCTGCTGAAGCCCTGCAATGTCATACTTCATCTTTTCCACAGGAAACTTTCCAGTAACATAATCATAAATGCTTGACTCTGTCATTGTTATTTCTGTTGTTGCAAGTTCGCTTGCATATAACGGTGAAAGTTCAAGATTCATAATGCTGTCTTCTCTGTAACCTATTCTGTATTCATCTCCCTTCTTCTCCGTCCAGATGGCATAGATTGTTGAATATGTCGGTCTATATGGATTTAATGTGTATTTTATATCTATATCCGGTGCAAAGACGCTATCTGTTCCTTCAACTATCACTCTTTCAAATCCATTGGGAATCCTGTCTGCATATTGCTTCATACAAATTGAATTCTCTTTGACATATGCAAACAACCTGTAATCTTTAACCTTAACATCATAAGCATTATCCTCTATCGTGTCTATAAGAGTATCTGCAAATGATGTTTCCGTTATCTCCTTCTGAAGAATGTATTGCTTCCCGTCTGCTCCTACATTCTCCCATACCACTCTTGTTATTGCGCCATCCTTCCAGATTGTGCTGTTTGATGATAAGTTATTTGGTTGGCTGACTACAAGTGATCGATTCCAATACATGTAATTCGCATCAAAATACTTTACTGCGCACTCATTATTTGCTGATATATACGCAATTATCGGTGAGAGCATTACTGTTCCGGAAACATTCTGCTCATACAATGAAATGCTCTGGTTGTTCTTTACTTGGATTAAATTGTAATACTGATCTTGTTCTCCCGTGTACGGTATCAATGTTGTCGGAGTACTGCTCAATGTACCGCTGAACTTCGCATACAGCAAATCACCGCTCTCATCATTTATATACCTATAACTGAGTCCTGCAAAGTTCATCATGAAATCAACCGAATTATACTTCAACGACGGTGCATACAAGTCAATCGCAGGCAAGCTCAATGAATCATAATCCTGTATCGGTGATGCAAATTCAGCTGAGTAATAAGTTGACCCTTTATCCCACATAATAAGACTCATGTTTCTATTTACATTCCTCTCTAATGCTCCATCTGTCCCTAATCCCGCCGCCTCTAACTCAAAACTGTTATTGTATAAATCCTTATAACCGTATATTGTTCGAGTGCCATCCGAATATGTTATATATACATTATCGGTAAAGTCATCTATATAGCTCCTCCTTATTATATGATTTCCGTTGTTCTTTCCTGTCGCTTCGCTTATCGTTGACCACATATACGGATAGATAAAACTCGTATCCGGGAAAAAGCTGTCCTTCTCAGCTATCACCCATATCGGCGCCGTATTTGTTATTGTCCGACTTAACTGCGTCGCCTCTCCTTCGCTGTTCGTGATTTCGTAAGCATCATAGTTTGAATAGTAAAAGGTCACCTCGCAGTCGGGAAGTGCCACTTTATCATCCGTACTTAACAATT
>JAQVDU010000046.1 GCA_028698175.1 bacterium
AATCTCTATAGGCACAAAGACAAGACAGCCAATAATCTGCAGAGAAGAGAATGGAAGAATACTTCTCGCAGGTTCTGTCAGGGGGATTCGGATCTCTCAGTGCGCAGCGGCATTCGCTGACGGAGCCAGGGCAGGAGAATGGTTGGTTAAAAAGATGAGGAGCAATAATGAAAGTAACCGGAAATAAAAGGATCGACGGCGTTTCAACCGTATACCTCTGCGAAACTGATGACAAAGCGATGTTAGAATTCGTTGGAGTCTCTCCGGAAATTGTTGAAGGCAGAATCAGAAAAAAGGTTGTAATTCTGTCAACACAGGCAGGTTGTCCGGTAAAGTGCGCAATATGCGATGCAGGATATGATTTTAAGCGCAACCTGACAAAGTCGGAGCTGATTTACCAGGCTGAATACATATACGGTATTTCAAAAAATGAGTTTGAGGATGCTGAAATCCTCAAAATACAATTTGCCAGAATGGGAGAACCTTCCCTTAACCATTCAGTGCTTGATGCGGCGAGAGAACTGAATAAAAGATTTCCTTCATACATTCCCTGCTTTGCCACTATAGCTCCTGCGGGTAGCGGACTCTGGTTCGAAAGGCTTCTTGATATGAGGGACGCTTTTCGCGACATCCAGCTTCAATTCTCAATCATTTCGACAAACAATCTTGTGCGCGACTCCATAATACCGTTTCCAAAACAGAGCTTTGAATGGATAAACAGCTTCGGCGTTAAATTCTTCAGGGAAGGAAAGAGGAAAGCAGTGCTGAACTTTCCTGTGAATGATGAATTCCCGATTAACCCGAAGATTCTTTCAGAGAAATTCTCAAGAGATCATTTCATTATCAAGCTTACGCCTCTCAATCCTACCGAGAATGTTCTGGAACAAAGAATGAATTCCGAAGGGTATGCCCAGAACATAGAAGCTCTTATTGACGGGATATCATTGAAAATCGCAAAAGAAGGATTCGATGTGATAGTATCAATCGGCAACATGAAGGAGAATGAGGCAGGAAGCAACTGCGGACAGTCGGTGAGAAGGATGCTGGAAAAAAACAAGAGAGAAACAGAGTGTGCCGGGTAAACTCGCAAGTGATTTCTTTCAGCAGTATATGATGACGATTGTTCGCAATTCATGGATGAAAAGTTCCAGGCAAAGAAATTAACTGACTGCTGAAAGCTCAGCGCCCTCAAGACTATTTTTCCTCGCAAAAATGCATTTATTTGGATTTATAATTTTCTGCTATTGACAAATAATAGTAAATGTATAATATATTTCAAATGACAAAAACTACAGGTATTATTATAGAAAAAAAGAATGATTTTTTTAAAGTTGAGATAGACAAAGAATCATGCTCTTCATGCTCAAACCACAATGAATGTTCGCTCACTCAGCTTCAAAACTCTCACATTGTAGAAGTTCCTCTCTTTGAATATGCAGAAGTGAACGATAAGGTGGAACTCGAAATAGAGTCCAGAAAAGTTCTCATTCTGTCAGTTCTCTTTTACCTCCTTCCATCCGTTCTCATAGTGTCATTTTCGCTAGCCGGATACTTCATTTTCAAATCGGAATTCATAGCCGGTGTTTTAGGGCTCTTTGGCATTCTCGTTTCTCTTGTCATCATATATCTAATTGATAAAAAGAAAAAAAACAGTTTCAAACACAAAATAAAGAGGTTGTTAAAATGATTAAAGAGATTCTGACAGCCGTTGCGGTTCTTGGCTCTCTGTCAATACTGCTCGGCATAGCGATTCTCATCACAATGAAGGTCTTTGAAGTAAAGAGAGACCCGGCTGTTGATGAGATGATGGAGGCTCTTCCCGGAGTCAACTGCGGCGCATGCGGATTTCCCGGATGTGAGCAGTTCGCAGTAGAGATGGCTAAGAAAGGCGAGCTCTACAAAGTGTGTCCTGTCGGCAAGGATGCTGTTGCAATAAAACTGAGGGAGATTCTTAAAAAGCACAAGGGCGAGGTGAAGAATGGCTGAGAAAGTAACTTTCAGAAAAGGCGGAGTCCATCCTGAAGAGAGGAAAGCTCTCTCAGAGACAGCCCCTCTTAAAAAGATGGCTGCTCCGGAGATGCTTTATATGGCTGTAAACCAGCATATCGGAGCGATAGCAAAGTCCCTCGTGAAGGCCGGCGACAAGGTCTTAAGAAATCAGCTGATTGCTGAAGGAGAGGGAGCTGTCACTTCCAGGGTTCATTCGCCTGTATCAGGAGAAATAGTTGAAATAAAGCAGATGGTCTTTCCCAATGAGGCCAAAGTCGAAGTGATAGTCATAAAGAATGACGGAAAGAACGAAAAGGCGGAGTCTACGGAGCAGGAGCGAAATCTCCCGTCTTCAAAAGAAGAGTTTCTCGAAATCATAAAGAATGCCGGAATAATAGGCATGGGCGGAGCTGGATTCCCCACTTACGTCAAAATGAACCCTCCAAAGGACAAGACATTAGACACTTTCATCATCAATGCGGCTGAGTGTGAACCGTACCTCACCACGGACAACAGGCTGATGCTTGATTATACTAAGGAGTTTCTCGAGGGCGCAGGGATGATTCTTGACATGCTTCAGATAAAGAAGTGCTTCATCGGAATAGAGGAGAACAAAAGAGAAGCATTTGAAAAGATAAAGTCTGAAAACAAAGATGCAAGAATTGAACCGAAACTTCTCAAGACAAAATATCCCCAAGGCGCGGAAAAACAGCTCATATACGCTCTCACAGGCAGGGTTGTTCCTATAAGGAAACTGCCATTTGAGGTTAAGGTGATTGTGCAGAACGTTGCAACCGTTAAGGCGGTTTATGACGCTGTGAAGTTCAACAAGCCGCTGACGGAGAGGATAGTGACTCTCTCCGGCAAGGGAATAAACGAACCTTCAAATGTGCTTGCGCCTCTTGGAGTGACAGTCTCAGCAATAGCGGATTTCTGCGGAGGAATAAACGAGAAGGCAAAATACATGGTAAACGGCGGACCCATGATGGGAAAAGCATTCGACAATACAAATCTTCCTGTCACTAAAACCACCTCCGGACTTCTTTTTCTTGCGGAAGAAGAGGTCTCAAGCGAGGAGGAGAATGTCTGCATAAGGTGCGGACGCTGCATATATGTCTGCCCTATGGGGCTCAATCCGACATTCCTTAAGGAAGAATCAGACCGTAGAAACTATGAAAAAATGGATGACGTTCTCGATTGCATAGAATGCGGTTCATGCTCCTTTGTATGCCCCTCATCAAGACAGCTCGCGTCAAGCATTGCGAAGGGCAAACAGAGATACGCCAAACACATAAAAAAGGGAAAATAAAATGGCAGACAATAAATTCATCGTAAAGCCCGCGCCGTTTCTCAAGAAGCCCACTGACGTCAAGATGATAATGTGGACTGTGGTGCTAGCTCTCATCCCCACAACGGTATGGGCGATATACCTATACAGACTCAATGCGGTCATAGTAATTCTCTCTACGATTCTCTTTACAGAGCTTTTTGAAATGCTCTTTCTGAAAATCAGGGGGAGTAAGAAAGTAATCGCCACGTCATTTGACGGAAGCGCTTTTGTAACAGGCCTTCTTCTTGCTTTGAATTTGCCTTCATCCGCTCCGTGGTGGCTCTGCGCAGCCGGCGCTTTTGTAGCTATGCTTTTCGGAAAGCACATATTCGGCGGGTTGGGGCATAATCCCTTCAATCCTGCTCTCATAGCAAGGGTCTTTTTGCTTCTATCCTTTCCCACACTGATGACAACGTGGAAGCAGGGGATGTCGGTTGATGCAATGACCTATGCCACTCCTCTCGGAATACTCAAAACGGACGGCATAGAAGCAGTTAAGAGCATGGATTTATGGCGGCTATTTGCCGGTCTTCCGGTCTCAGGAGTCGGTGGAGGCTCAATAGGAGAGATATCTGAGCTTGCAGTGCTGATAGGCGGACTTCTGCTGATAGTTCTTCGAGTCATACCGTTTTTTATTCCATTGGTATTCATCCTTACAGTTTATGTATTCACATGGATATTCAACGCGGCTAATCCATCGGTTTATGCATCTCCTATGTTTCACATGGTCACCGGCGGTCTCTTCCTCGGAGCATTCTTCATGGCGACAGACATGGTGACTACTCCGATAACGCCAAAGGGGAAAATAATCTTTGCATTCGGCTGCGGATTGATCACGTCTCTTATAAGACTGTTCGGAGCATATCCCGAAGGAGTCTCTTTTGCAATACTCATAATGGAGACTCTGACTCCGACAATAGACAAGGTAACAAAACTTAAAAAATTCGGAGCATAGCATGAAAGACAACATTATGCAGGTTGTTAAGCTCTTTATCGTGTGCGTTATTGCCGCCGCCGTGCTGGCATGGGTATATGGATTCACAAAAGAGCCGATAGAAAAATCCAAGAAGAGCGAAACTCTTGACGCCATAAAAATCGTGGTTTCCGGCATGACCGACCAGATGACCATTAAAGATTCTGTGATATCCCTAAAAGACGATACTGCGAAGGTGCAATCCTTTATAGTGATGAATCCCGATTCGACTGTTTACGCATACACAATAAAGACATACACTAGCCTTGGTTATGGAGGAAACATAACGATGATGGTAGGAGTGGACACAAGCTTTGAAATTACAGGGATTCAACCGCTTGAATACAGCGAAACTCCCGGCTTGGGCACAAAGATGACCAGGGAAGAATTCAAAAGTCAGTTTCTCGGAAAGTCTCTTGATAATTTCAAGTTCAAAGCGCAGAAAGACGGAGGTGACATTGTTGCGATAACCGCCGCTACGATTACGTCAAGGGCCGTAGGAGATGCCCTTGAAAGGGGCCTCAATACTCTGATTAGCAATTTCAAAACACAGTCTGACACTATCAAATCAGATTCAGTAGCAATCGACTCCGCTATCACCGGGGAGGCAAAATGAACGTATTAAAAAAATTATTCAACGGAATTTGGACGAGCAATCCCGTGCTTATACTGCTGTTGGGCTTCTGTCCCACTCTGGCGGTTTCTACCACTCTCAAGGATGCAATCGGAATGGGGTTCTCGGCTCTCTTTGTTCTCGTTGGGTCAAACTTAGTAATATCCGCGCTGAGGAAATTCACTCCTCAAAAGATGAGGATACCAATATTCATAATAGTCATAGCGACTTTTGTGACAATAGTCGACCTTCTCTTGTATGCGTACTTCTTTCCGCTCCACAAATCGCTTGGAGTATTCATTCCACTGATAGTTGTCAACTGTATTGTCTTCGGCAGGGCTGAGGCATTTGCCTCAAAGAACTCAATAATAGATTCTCTCTGGGACGGGATAGGAATGGGGTTAGGCTTCACCCTGACAATAAGCGTTCTTGCGTCGATAAGGGAGATTCTCGGAAACGGAACCCTTCTCGGAATAGAGTTGTTCGGAAAGTCGTACTCTCCGGTAATTGTCGCTATTCTTCCTCCGGGAGCATTCATGACACTCGGCCTTATGCTTGCGGGAATGAATAAAATAAACATCAACATGGAAGCGAAAAGAAAGGCGAGAGAGAAGGCGGAAAAAGAGAAATCAAAACAATTAAAAGCGAGTGTGGCAAATGGTTAAGCTGATAATACTGGCGATAGATTCAATGCTCATCTCAAACATAGTCTTGATGAGATTTTTGGGAATTTGTCCTTATATCGGAGTTTCAAAAAAACAGGAGACTGCCGCCGGAATGGGTTTCGCGGTTATTTTCGTCATGGTCATGGCAACCCTAATCTCTTTCTTCATACAGAAGGGGATACTTGACCCTCTAAATCTTGGCTACCTGCAGACGATTGTTTTCATACTCGTCATAGCTGCTCTTGTTCAAATGCTTGAAGTGACAATGAAAAAGATAGCTCCGGCCCTATTTGATGCGCTTGGAATATACCTTCCGCTTATCACTACGAACTGCACAATTCTCGGAGTCGCAATACTCACTATACAGAAAAATTTCAATTTAGTGGAAGCTCTTGTCTTTTCATTCTCAACCGGAATCGGATATCTTATCGCAATATATATCTTTGCAGGAATACGGGAACGTCTTGAATGGTCGGACATACCGAAGCCGTTTCAGGGAGCCGCTATAGGAATTATCACCGCCGGACTCCTTTCTCTTGCGTTTTTCGGATTCACCGGACTTGTAAAGCTATGATCAAAAGGCTTCTGATTCTTGTTTTAATATCTTTTATTCTGTTGTCCTCTTGCTCTCTTGAAAACAGGCGAAAGAAGACCTTTTTTGCAATGGGGAACATCCCGGTAGAGGTCACGCTATACTCAAGAGAGAACCTTGATTTTGAAAGAACTTTTGACGAAATAAAAAGAAAGGTGACTTCTCTTGATTCTGTTTTTTCGAAATATAATACGTCTTCCGATGTATGTTTGTTCAATTATTCCGACAGAGGCTTAACTGCCTCTCCTGAACTTCTGGAACTCTTCGGCCTCTCAGATTCAATGAAGAAAAAGACCGGAGGGCTCTTTGACGTGGAGATAGAGACTCTGCTTTCATATTATAAAAGATGCGAAGAAGGCAAAAGGGATGTATCAGACGACTCAATCATTTACTATAAAAAAATAATCTCCGAAGATTCAGCTTATGTAAAAGGAGACTCTCTGGTTAAAAGCGACAAGCGCATCAAAATTGATTTCGGAGGAATCGCTAAAGGATGGTTTGGCGACGTAATTATATCGATAATGAAAAAAAACGGATTTAAGAAAGGCATTGCGAATCTCGGCGGAGACATAGTCGCCTTTAACGATGCAGACGGAGAATATTTCAAAATAGGCATCAGGAGCGCATTTTCAGATTCTGTCGTAATGGTTGATTCAATCAAAACCGGCTCAATGGTGACAAGCGGCGACTATTTCAGATCCTATGATATCAAAGGAAAAAAATACTGCCACATAGTCAATCCGAAGACTTCTTCTCAGAATAATGAAGCTCATTCGGTCACCGTGAAGGCAAACGAAGGTTTCATGGCAGACGCATACGCAACTTCACTGATGCTTATGGATGCGAATTCAATAAGAAAATTCGACGATGAAAACGAAGACGTTTCCATCTATATCCAAAAATAGAATAAGGAGTAAGTTATGTCACACACAGTAATAATCGGAGGCGGAATAATCGGAGGGTCGATACTCTATCACCTGTACAAAAACGGATATACCGGCAAAACAACGGTAATCGAAAGAAAATCCCAGCTCTCTCAGGAATCTACATCGCTATCCGCGGGCGGATTCAGAAACATCTGGTCGACCAAGGTCAACCTGAAGCTTACCAACTATTCGATTGAGGCGTTCAAGATGTTTAAAGAGGAGCTTGGAGAGAACATAGGATTTGAGCAGATAGGGTATCTCTTCACTTACTATGAGGAGGGTTTTGAAGCTATAAAGAAATTCAAGCCGGAGCTGGATAAAAATAACGTGAGAACCGAGCTTCTGAAGCCAGAAGAGATAAAACGTTATGTTCCCGGATTTATCCCCACAATTGACCATATCGACAAAGAGGAGAATGAGATTCTTAAAATGAGGGAAATTGCGGGAGGGCTCTTCGGACCTGACTGCGGAATGTTTAATCCCACATCAGCATCCAACAGGTACTTTGAGTATTCAAAGGAGAAGAATCCCCAAAAGATAGAGATTAAACTTAATGCGGAAGTCAAGAAAATTCTCTTCAGCGGAAACAAAACAATAGGAGTGGAATTAACAGACAATACAATCATAGAAGGCGACACGGTTATTCTTGCCGCCGGCGCATTTTCAGGCGACCTTCTAAAGAAGTCAGTTAACAATGAGGAGTACTGGATTCCGATAGTGCCTTGGAAGAGGATGCTTTTCACAGTTAAGATGCCGCACATAGAGAATTTTGAAAAGATACCTATGACTATAATCGACAACGGAGTCTATTTCCATCCGGAGAAGAGCAATCTTCTCGTGGGAAGGGCAGACCCGCTCCAGCCTTTCGGTTATGACTATAAGCCTGAACCTGCATATTATGAAGAACAGATGAATTACTACATGGCTGCCAGAATCCCGGGAATGGACCACTGCAGAATAATTTCCAATCAGTCAATGTGGGGCGGTCTGTATGAACACAACACGCAGGATAAGAACGGAATCATCGGATTCCATTCAGACCTTGAAAATCTCTTCATTGCAACCGGTTTCAGCGGCCACGGAGTGATGGAAGCCCCTGCAATCGGACTCTCTGCATCTGAGATGATACTCGATAAAACTTACAAGACGATACCTGAAGTCAATGACCTTGCGTTTGAGAGATTCAGAAAAAACCAGTTGATTAAAGAGACAATTGTGATATAATCTCTTCATAAGAGGAAATAATGAGCAAAGCAGTAGCAAATTTTACATTTGACGTTGACGCCATAAACAAGTACTTTGTGCCTCTGCTTGAGGTGGAGGACAGGAAGAACCTTTTCAAAAAGGATTACGGTCAATGGTTTGATTTTCTCTCCCTTATTGTAGAAGCTCTGAGATTTTACTCTGAAGACCCGACAATAGATTTCAAACACATATTTGAAGACCTCAACGGAAAAGTTCCGTATAACGGAAGAAGGAAGAAGCTTGAAAAAGAAGGAGCATTGCTTGTTTTCTCATTATTTTCCGATTCGGTTTCAGATTATCTCTTCAATCTGAAGATAGACCCGGGCAGACGCCTCATCATCCGCTCGACAGTTGCAAAATTCAAAGACGATTCCAAAGCGGCTATTCTCAGATTGCTTGAATAGATGTATCAAGTAAATTATATATTGATTTTCGGCGCCGTCATCTCTCTCTTTTTCGGAAGCTATCTTATGTTCAGAAAGGACTTGGATTTCCGAAAGATCTCTGTTATACAGATTCTGATAGTTGTTTTTTTGACAGAACTCTTCTTCTTTGTCGTATCAGAGACCCTGGGATTTGAAAGAAATAAGATTTGGTTTTATGTTTTTGCCACTCTTTTCATATACTCCCAGTATTTCCTCTTCTTTTATTTTTTCGAAAGACTTTTCAAAAACATTTACATAAAGGTTCTATACCCGCTCTTCGTCTTCACGTTCACGATATTGATTTTTCTTCTGTTCATAGGAAGTTTCGAAGCGCTTCATCAGAAAATCATAAACAATTATTCAGCCGGATATTCTATCTCTATAATGAACATCATCACGCTCTCTCTTGTTATAATCTGGGCTGTTCTCGCGGTATTGTCACTGATTATGAAAAGGTACTACTTTTTTTGTCTTGCTTTCCTCTTTGAATCAGCGTATCTTCTGAGCATATTCGCGCCGAGCAGCATTAATCAATTGACGATATCTATTCATGCTTTGCTTATAATTTACAGCCCGATAGGCATACTGCTTGATTTTCTTTCATTCAACAGGTACTCTTTTTTCAGACAGTATGACGCTGATTCAGTTCTGAATTCGTTTCCTTTCGGAGTGATGATAATCCATAAGAATGAGAGAGTGTCAGCGAACAAATTCCTGATGAGCATCTTCAACAACGAATCTGTTGCGCCGCGCGTATGGTACAAGGAGCATAGACAACTCCTGGCCTCACTTGAATATGACTCTTTCACAAGCTGCGAACTGAGCGTGGGGAGAAGGGAGTATCATCTTTACATACAGAGGGTCCGCCTTTCAAATCAGTTTCATAAAACCGACATGTTTGTGATTTTCAATTATACAAACATTCAAGTTCTCGAGAAGATGTCCAAGGAGTACACAAATTTCGTTGTCACTTCTCTGATGGATAAAATATACCAGTATAACGTGCAGGTTCAGTACAATCAGATGTTTGAGTTTCTGAGAGGCTTCGCTCACAACTCATTTTCAATGATATCTGTTATTAAGGCCGGGTTTGAATACCTTATTGACGGTGTGGATTCGTTTGAAACCACTCTCTTTACTACTAAAAATATGACAAAAATGAAAGAACAGCTCGTTGAAAAGTTCAATTTGATGGAAAAGACACTGAATCTGACAAACGTGGGAGTCGCAAAACTGATGGATTCTTTCAAAATTCTCAACAATAAAATTCGCTTTGAATTCATGACTGATGCGACAAATTTCAACGTAAATTCCCTCGTCGAGCAGGAGCTTTTCTTTTACATAACGAATACGCAGTACAAATATTCGATAAATATAGAGACCAAGCTAAATGATAAAATAAGAGAGGTCCTTTTCAACTATAAAATACTCTCGACAATTTTTCATAACCTTCTCGGATTCATCATAAATGAGATGGCGACGACTCACATCAAAAGAATAATAATAGAGACTTATGAAAACAATGACAATAAAATTGTGCTTAGAATCGAGGGGAGCGTCGAGGATTACGAACACAGGAAGATTGACGACATACTATATTCGTCGATGTATATCACTGACGAAAAGTATGCATCTCTTATAAACGCTTTTTTAATGGCAAAGTCGACAGGGTCAACGATCAAAAGGGTAGATTCGCAGTACCTTGTTTTTGAATTCATCATTAACGAATAATTCCCGTTTTTTCAATAAAATACATAAAAAAACCACCTCAATATGGGGATTTATG
Organism: bacterium; assembly: GCA_028698175.1. Taxonomy (GTDB): domain Bacteria; phylum Hydrothermota; class 32-111; order 32-111; family 32-111; genus UBA2202. The sequence continues at coordinate 10,545 of JAQVDU010000046.1, forward strand.
GGATTGGGAGGAAGAAGTATGGAGGAGGGATATGAGAATATATTGAGGTGGTTTTAATATCTCTATTTAAAGAGCAAACTAAATTCAATATTAATATAATCCTGAGAAATGAAATATCAAGTGGTAAAAATCCGATTTTTCTAAAACATTATTTCAGCGAGTGATAGGTATATGAATATTGAGAAAATATCTATAATAGAGGCAATGAACGGCGCTGACATCAAAGCAGGGTCAAGCTTCATTTTCTTGAAAATAACAGGGAAGATAGCTCCCAGAAGAGTCGACAGCGTGACTACAAAGACCATTGATATTCCCACAGTGAAAGCAAGGCGCATGTCATGGTGAGAGTCTGTTATGACTGCCCGAAGTCCGCTTGCCAGGCCGAGTGCGATTCCTATTATGAGTCCTATGACCATCTCTTTGAGTATTATTTTCCAGATGTCCTTCATTTCAAGCTCTCCCGTGGCAAGTCCTCGTATTATTACTGTTGAGGATTGCGTGCCGGCATTTCCCGCAGAACCTGAAAGAAGGGGCAGAAAGAATGCCAGAGCAATGACGCTTTCAAGTATTTCCTGCTTCAGCTGCATAATGAATCCGGATATGAATCCCACGAGAACAAGAAGAAGAAGCCATATTATTCTCTGTTTGGCAAGGTTGAATGGGTTTGAAGTTATATAATCCACGTCCCCCTGAACGGAGCCGTGACGCAAAAAGTCCTCAGTCGCCTCTTCATTTACAACGTCGACTATATCGTCGATCGTTATGATTCCCACCATCTTATTTTCATTATCTATCACAGGCACGACGAGCAGGTCATAGTCAGCCATTACTTTGGATACATTTTCCTGATCGTCGTCGATTTTCACGCTTATGATTTCCCGGTTCATTATTTCTTTTATCAGCTGGGTTTCCTTTGACAGAATAAGCTTATCGAGGTTTACTCCTCCCACAAGCACTCTCTCCTCATCAACTATGTAAACTGAAAAAATCGTCTCCCTTTCGGGAGCTATGTGCTTTAGGTGTATAAGTCCCTCAGAAACAGTCATGTTCATGTTTAATGTAGCATACTCGGTGGTCATTATGGCGCCTGCCGTGGACTCCGTGTAATCGAGCAGCCGTTTTATGTCATTTCTCTCCGCCTGAGCTATAAATGGCATGAGTGAATCTACAAGCTTCTGAGGTAATGATTTCAAGAGGTCAACCCTGTCGTCTGCTGACATCTCCTCGATAAGTTTGACCATCTGGTCTCTGGTCAATGATTTAAAAATTTCTTCCCTGTCCTCATCTTCGAAATATTCAAAGACTTCTGCGCCTATGGGAAATCCTAGCTTCATTATCACTTTGGCAATGTCCTCGGCCTCGAGACCTTCTATAAGTGAAAATATTTCAAATGGGTGTACGTTATGGAATATTTCGCGCAGAATTTCACGGGCATTCTCTTCAGTGAGAATTTCTCTGAGTTCGACTCCTGCGATTGATATCTTACCTCGCATTAAATTATTCCTTTCCTTTTTGCCAGCTCTTTTCTGTCTATCATTCGCGCTTTAGTGTAATCCTTCAGGACTGTTTCGTCAGAGTTGAAATGTTTTGAGACTAAATTCAGGACGTCAGATGTGTATTTGTCAAAAATCGCTCCGCTTCCTTTGACGAAATAATTGATGAACTGCCCGTCTTTGACCTCAGATACAAGACCTGCATGGCGTAGAGCGTCTATGTGTGGTTTTAGCTCGACGTCATTCATCTGAAATACTTCAGCAAGCTCAAACATTGTACACATCTTCTTGGACAGAAGTTTTATAATCCTTATCCTGGTTTTGTCGCACAGAACCGAGAAGAGAGAGATGAGTTTTTCCATCCTTAGCTCCTTTTAAAACATAACATATATATTTTACCTATTTTAGGAGTTTTGTCAAAGAAAAAGCGAAAAGGGTTAAGCACAAAGAAAGCTATTGAAAAATGCTGATTATATATTATATTTATATAATATAAATTGGAGGTTACTTGAAAAGATTTCTGATTCTGCTCTCTCTGTTATTTGCGACAGCGGTTCTTTCAATAGACATAAAAGAGATGGCAGGAGAATTCCCATTCCTGATGAATGCTCACAGGAAAGAGATTGAATTGAAAAAAAATCCGCTTTATTCTGATTTCATATCTTCTCCTTCAAAAAGAAACATCATAGACTTCTCCAGAAAAGCGGGACAGGATACTGTCAGGGTTCTTGTTCTGAAAGTGGAATTTCTTGAGGATACTACATCTTTGACTACAGGAAACGGAAAGATGGATTTGAGGGGGTCAATGGATTCACAGTATGAGATTGACACTGTCATAAACGGAGCGGACACGCTTGTCGATACTGTGCGCAATCTCTATTTCCAGCCTCCTCATGATTCGCTCTATTTTTTCCATCAGATGGAAGCTCTCAGGAATTATTATCTTGATGATTCCCACGGAAAGCTTTATGTGGATTTCGACATATATCCTAAATCTTTGAACGGATGCTACACTGTCAATCACACAATGGTTTATTACGGCGACACGACAAATTACGTTCTCGGTCTCTTCTCTCTATTCAGGGATGCTCTTCTTACAGCTGAAATGTCCGGCGGAATAAACTTCACAGATTTTGACGCAGTAATAATATTCCACGCGGGAAGCATGTGGCAGACCGATTACAATTACGACTCTCCTTTTGACCTACCGGCTGTTTACGTTCAGGGAGCAGATTATGTCTTCGGACAACCGGTTTCAGTCGGCGGAAAATCATTTAATGACGGAGTCATATACTCCGAAACCGCAAACCAGGACGGCGGATACGCCTTTATACAGGGCGGCCTTGCGCATGAGTTCGCCCATCAGCTCGGTATATACGACTTATATGACACATCCGGCAGAAGAATGGGAATGGGCGGCTGGGCGCTTCAGGGGACTGGAAACTGGAACCTCAACGGCCTTGTTCCCCCACATCAGGGTTCTTATAATGCGGGAGCAAGATTCAATGCTAACCCGAATTCCGACTATTCAAATTGGATATATTTCAATCAGACTGTGACTGTTGACAATGACACTGCTCGTCTGAAAATAAAATACCTGGGAGCAAACGAGGATTCCTCCGTAAAGATATACAGAGTCCCAATAAACTCCCATGAATGGTATCACATAGAAAACCGCTTTGCTTACATGAATCCGGATACAATATCCTCTGATTTGGATTCCAACGGATTCAGAGTGTGGAAGGACGGCGTTCTCGTTAAAATAGATGACTATGATATGTCCCTTCCTTGTCCGATAGATTCGGGAGGGCTGGCCATCTATCACATTGACGAATCAATAATACTTGCCGATTCCGGCTACAACATGATAAACGGAGGAGAAGTCTTCGGAATTGATATGGAAGAGGGTGATATGGTTCAGGATTTCGAACTTGATTTTTATGACGTATACGATATTGAAAAGGCATTTTACGGCTCATATCAGGACCTTTTCTTCGAGGGAGGAGTCAATGACAGATTCACTCCTAAGACAAATCCGAATACAAAAGCCAATAATGAAGGCAATTCACACGTTTATATATATGACATATCCCGTTCGGACACTATCATGACATTCTCAGTTCTCTACGATTACAGAGTAAATGGCTTTCCTTTCAAACTCAATACGATGTCGGATGTCAATTCTCCTCAAATTGCTGATATTGGCGGTAAAAAAGTTATTTTCTTTCAGACGATGCTTGGAGAGATTTATGCGATAGGTTCCGACGGAAAGGGAGCATTCAATGAGAGCGGCTTGGTGGGGACTTTTGACTCGTCTGAGGAATCATATTCAATTCCTGCGTTCGGGAATGTCAGAGATATCAGCTCCAAGGAGATGGCAGTCACTTCTTATTCGGGGAAAATTCACGTTTTAAGAACAGACACGCTTAATTCAAGGCAGGTCTTTGTTGAAGTCAAAGGCTCTCCAATCTCATCGAAATTCGGATACGTCGCCTCAGCCACTATGGCTGACATTGACAGTGACTCTCTTGACGAGATTCTTGTCTGCGGAGAGGACATGTACATGAAGGTCATTGATTATGAAAACGATTCACTCTTTGTTTCAGATTCAGTCTTTCTCTTTGCAGGTTCATGGTCTCAGCCGATAGTGCTTAATGACAGAATAATTACAATGGCGTTTGACGGTGTCGTAAGGGGATTTGATTTCGAACTGAATGAAATATTCAGTTCCAATACCGAGAACGTGCTTTACACAATGTCTTCTCCCATGGCAGTCGATATCGATTCGGATTCGATTGTGGAGATTATCTTCGCGAGAGGAGACGGTTCTCTGATATCTGTCTCGTCAATTACGGGGGAAATTGAATTCATTCGCCGTCTCGACAGCTATCCTTTCTACTCATCTGTGACTGTCTCCGACATCGACAATGATGGAGAGTTTGAAATAGCCCTTCTTTTGTACGGGAAACTCTATCTTTTTGATGCAAATGGAAATATAATAAACAATTGGCCTGTTGATGTGCGCGATTCAACAGACATACAGGCGTCGCCTCTGTCGGTTGATTTGAATGATGACAAAATAAATGACATTCTCATTCACACAGACAACGGACTGCTTTCGGGATTCTCCGAAAAATCCATTCCTGGTTTCCCGATATCTACCGGTCAGAGTTCAAATTCAACTCCTCTCGTGTGCGACCTCGACAATGACTCATTTGCGGACATAATAGCAGTCTCGGATTACCAGCTTACCGCTTTTGAACTCGATTCCAAGCTGAACAAGTATATATGGCCAAGCCAGCATTATAATGAGAAAAACAACAGATACTATCCTTATGCTCCTTCTATCAGCAGGGGAACAAGTTTGATTATTCCCGACGAGAACACGTATATCTATCCGAATCCTGCTTACAGTTTCTTTAATCTCAGATTCAACACCGACGTCGGAACAGCATTTTCATACATCATATTCGACCAGTCCGGAACAAAGAAGTCAGAATCTGAAAAATTTAAATGCATTCCCGGAGTCAATGAGAAGAGAATCGATGTAACAAACCTCGCCGCCGGATTCTACACTCTCAGGCTTCTTGTCGAGAATGATAATGAGAAAAGAATAAAGATGTTTTATTTCACAGTGAGGAAATAATGAAAAAATTATGCGTCATATTTGTTTTACCGCTTTTTTTGGCGATTGAACTGAGCGCTTCACCGGCTTTGGTGCAGTCATTAAAATCCGCAGCTTTCCCGGGTTGGGGGCTGACATCGGTAAACCAAGATGTTCAATCAAAGGCATTCTATGCGGCAGAGGGTGTTTTGGCTCTGACATGCGCTTCTCTTTTCATAGGGGCGCAATCTGCATCGGAAAATGCTATTGACTTGGCATCATACTCATTGACAAAGGACGTTTCGGATTATCCCGAATATGCTCTTTTAAAGATGGAATCATTCATTTCATCCTCCGATTACAATGAAATGCTTTCAGTAAAGGCGCGTGAGCTTTACCCGAACAGCGTTGAAAAGCAGGAAGAGTATGTTCTGGCAAAATCGATTCCGGATTCGCTTTCATGGGAATTTCTCAGCGAGAGCGACATGTCAAGATTCGCATACAAGAGGACGGACGCGAGAAAACTCAGAGAGTTCGCCTTCTATTCGATTTCTGCGCTTGCATGAACACGGCGCGAAACGAAAAGTAGGTGAACGGCGCCGGTGCCAGCGTATCGGCGGCCAGCCATAGCACAGTCAGCAACAGCAGTACTGCCAGAAGTGAAACCTTGATG
>JAQVDU010000134.1 GCA_028698175.1 bacterium
ATAGCAGGTGTGACCGGAGCAGTGGGAAGTGTTTTTTTATCCGTATTGGAAGAAAGAAAGTTTCCCGTAAAGAATCTCACGGCACTTGCTTCTGCCAGGTCGACAGGAAAGACAATAAAGTTTAACAATGAGGAAATCGAAGTAAAGGAGCTGAAAAATGACTCCTTCAAAAATATAGATATCGCATTGTTTTCGGCCGGTGCATCACGTTCGCTGGAATTCGCAAAATATGCCGTTGACAGCGGTGCGGTTGTAATAGATAACAGTAGTGCTTTCAGAATGGATCCTTCAGTTCCTTTGATTGTTCCGGAAGTTAACTCTGAAGCTATGCTTAAACATAAAGGAATTATAGCCAATCCAAACTGCTCAACGATCATAATGGTAGTTGCGTTAAAACCTTTAAATGATATTTCAAAAATAAAAAGAATAATCGTTTCCACCTATCAAGCTGTATCGGGAGCAGGAGCAAAAGCTATATCCGAGCTTAAAGATCAGACCGAAAAAATGATATCCGGAAGAGAAAACGAGATAAAATGCGGCGTATTTCCCGTAAGAATTGCGTTCAACGTAATTCCTCATATAGATGTTTTTCTTGATAACGGCTACACAAAAGAAGAAATGAAGATGGTATATGAGACAAGGAAGATACTTCAAGATGAAAACATTAAAGTTTCAGCAACAACCGTACGGGTTCCTGTTTTCACTTCGCATTCCGAATCAGTTTTAATTGAAACTGAAAATAAAATAAATGTAGAGGATGCAAGAAAAGCTTTTAAAAAAGCAAATGGCATTACGCTCATGGATGACTTTGAACATCTTATTTATCCTACGCCGCTTGACTCGTCAAATAAGGATGACGTCTTTGTGGGAAGGATAAGGGATGATATTTCTTCTGAAAACGGAATATGCTTCTGGTGTGTCGGAGATCAGCTAAGAAAAGGTGCTGCATTAAATACCGTCCAGATTGCTGAAACCATGATCAAAAAAGGTCTTATTTAATCCGTGTTAAGCAATTACCGTTAAGTGTTAAGTTTTGGAAAGCTTGTTTTTATATTCATTTATCTTTGCAAGTCTTTCCTTTAATATTTTTTCGAAACCTCTTTTGGAAGGCTGATAATAAACCCTGTTTTTTAATTTTTCGGGTAAGTAATCCTGGTTTATAATTGCATTGGTATAATTATGAGGGTATTTGTATCCATTCCCATAACCTGCTTCCTTCATCAATTTTGTAGGTGCATTTCTGATGTGCATGGGAACCGGAAGCGAAAGATATGATTTGATATCTTCCATTACTTTGTTGTATGTTGCATATAATGCATTGCTTTTAGGTGCCAAAGCACAATATATGGCAGCTTCGATTATGGCGAGATAACCTTCGGGCGGACCTATGAATTCAAAACAATCTTTTGCCGCAATCGATATAGCCAATGCATTGATATCGGCAAGGCCTATATCTTCTGTGGCAAATCTTACGATTCTTCTTATGATATATAACGGATCTTCGCCACCTTCTATCATTCTTAAAGTCCAATACGCAGAGGCATCGGCATCGCTTCCGCGCATACTTTTGTGAAGAGCGGAAATAAGGTTAAAGTGCTCTTCGCCATTTTTATCATAAAGCAAAGCTTTTTTCTGTATAATAGCTTCGATCTGACTTGGGTTTATCGGTTCGCCTTTGTTTCTTTGTGTCTGGAAGTTGTTAAATACAAGTTCAAGTATATTGTATGCGATTCTGGCGTCGCCATCCGAAAATCGTGCGATAAAGTCAATAGATTCATTTTCAATTGTGAATTTGTGATTTCCAAAACCATGTTCTTTGTTTTTTATTGCCTTTATTAAAAGCTCGACAATATTTTCATGTGTCAGTTTGTTTAATATAAAGACCTTGCACCTTGAAAGCAATGCGGAATTAATCTCAAATGACGGATTTTCAGTAGTAGCGCCGATCAAAACTATTGTTCCGTTTTCAACAAATGGCAAAAATGCATCTTGCTGAGCTTTATTGAACCTGTGAATTTCATCAACGAATAAGATTGTTTTAATGCGGTTATTCTTCATTTCAAAGGAAGCGATATCCATTACATCTTTGATCTGTTTTATTCCGGCGATTACTGCCGAAAAAGAGACGAATTTACTCTTTGTATTTGTCTTGATAATTCGTGCTATTGTGGTTTTCCCACTTCCCGGAGGACCCCACAATATCATTGAATACAGTTTATCGGATTCGATTATCTGTCTTAAGACTTTTCCTTCGCCTACAAGGTGTTCTTGTCCAATAAAATCGTCAAGTTTCAACGGACGCATTCTTTCCGCAAGAGGAGCGTAATCGATATGATTTTTTTCAGATTTGTTTAAGGAATCAAATAAAGTCATGATTAAGTAATATAAGTTTTTGTTTAGACAAACTCATCCTGCTATAATTTTTATATAAACATTCCTGTTTCTCGGACCATCAAATTCGCAAAAATAAATTCCTTGCCACGTGCCTAAAACAAGTTTACCCGAATTTATTATAATGTTTAAAGAATTTCCGACCAGCGTGGATTTTATATGTGCATCTGAATTGCCTTCGAAATGCGTATAAAATTCTTCGGGTGGAACCAAAGCATTTAGTTTTAATTTGATGTCATTTTTTACAGAAGAATCTGCGTTTTCATTTATGGTAAGAGCTGCGGTGGTATGAGGGACAAAAAGACAGCACAGCCCATTATTTACACGCGATTCTTTGACTTTTTTTTCGATAGCTTGTGTTATATCAATAAAATCGGTTCTTTGAGATGTTTTTACATTAAAAATTTCCAATAATTTCTCCAGAAGATAATTTTTAAATTAAGCATATCCTATGAAAATATAAGCTTCATAGAATTTGAAAACATTATAAATTAAAAATACTTATAAATAAAGTCGACGCTTATGCCACGACAAATGAAAAATAACTGTGTTTGGCAAATAATAAATTGATTAATTAGTGTTTAGTTTATAATATATTTATTGTGTTATGGTAACATACGCAATTAAGCTTGCTTTAAATTGATGCCGGTTTTCTTAAGTCGGTTTCCGGCAAGTTAGCGACCAGGCATAAAAGATCAAAAAATTTTGATTTTGAATACGAAAAATGCTTTTTTTAAAAATCAGGTTACTTGTATGTGAACGAGCGGATAAAAATCAGGCTATTTGCATGTGAAAAGGCAGATATTTTATTTTTTATTTATAATTTTAAAAAATAAATCGAAAGGTAAATTATGGTAAAAATTCCCGAAATAGAAGTGGGTGTTTTCGGTGGCTCAGGTTTCTATTCTTTTTTAGACATAAAGGAAGAGTTTTATTTGGATACCCCATATGGAGCGCCTTCAGACAAAATAGTGACGGGAGAACTTGAAGGCAAAAGCGTTGCGTTTATTCCAAGACATGGCAGAGCTCACACAATTCCACCTCATATGATTAATTACAGGGCTAACATATATGCGATGCATATGCTTGGAGTAAAATATCTGTTTGGTCCATGTGCTGCCGGAAGCCTTCAACCGAATGTGAAGCCGGGAGATTTTGTAGTTTGCGACCAGTTTGTTGATAGAACCAACGGAAGAATAGATACATTTTATAATGGGCCCAAAACAAATCATGTTTCGTCTGCTCAGCCGTACTGTCCGGATTTAAGAAAGGTCGTTATTGAAAGTGCAAAACAATTGAACATACAT
>JAQVDU010000047.1 GCA_028698175.1 bacterium
GAAAGTGAGCCCGCACCTTGTCGCGTAGAAAAAGCCCTTCTCCTTTATGTTGTCGAGAAGCTCGATAAGCTCCTTGTTTGAAACTTTCCAGGATGAATCAAAGATGAGAGTTTGAAGCTCTTTTTTTGCCATCGGCTTGTTGATGAATCTCATCTTCTCGGGAATGAATGCATTGAATATTATTCTTCCTACTGTAGTGCTGTAGAAAGTTCCGTTGTATCTGAATTTCACCTTTGCATGAAGCGCCGCTATTTTGTTTTCGTACAGATAATGAGCTTCATCAAAGGAGTCTATAGTCATTCCTTCGCCCTTCAGGCCTATCTTCTCGTTGGTGAGATAGTAAAGACCGACAACCATGTCATGCGTCGGAGTTGTTATCGGGCGCCCGTGCGCGGGAGAAAGAACATTATTCGCCGAAAGCATCAAAAGCTTCGCTTCAACCCTCGCTTCGTATGAGAGCGGTATATGGACTGCCATCTGGTCTCCGTCAAAGTCGGCGTTGAACGCTGTACAGACGAGCGGATGAAGTCGAATCGCTTTTCCCTCTACAAGAACCGGCTGGAAAGCCTGTATTCCGAGGCGGTGAAGCGTAGGAGCTCTGTTCAAAAGAACAGGATGGTCCTTTATTATCTCTTCAAGTATCTTCCACACCTCTTTTGATTCTTTATCTATTATTTTCTTTACGTTCTTTATACCCATCGCGATCTTTCTCTCTTCAAGCTTTTGGATAATGAAGGGTTTGAAGAGTTCGAGGGCCATCTCCTTCGGAAGACCGCACTGGTATATCTTCAGCTCCGGACCGACAACGATGACGCTTCTTCCCGAATAGTCAACCCTCTTGCCGAGAAGATTCTGCCTGAACCTTCCGTTCTTACCCTTGAGGGAGTCAGTGAGTGATTTAAGAGCCCTGTTTCCTCTTCCCTTTATCGGACGCGCCCTTCTGGCATTGTCAAGAAGAGCGTCAACCGATTCCTGAAGCATCCTCTTCTCGTTCCTGAGAATTATCTCCGGAGCGCCTATCTGCATAAGATGCTTGAGTCGGTTGTTCCTTGATATCACCCTTCTGTAAAGGTCATTGAGGTCGCTGGTCGCGAACCTTCCGCCGTCAAGGGCCACAAGAGGCCTCAGATCAGGCGGTATCACGGGAAGACGGAAGAGTATCATCCAGTCCTGACTGTTGTCAGACTTTCTGAATGATTCCACGAGGCGGAGCCTCTTTAAGATCTTTCTCTTCTTCTCTCCGCTTGATTCATGTCTTGACTGCGTCCTCAGTTCGTGGCTCAGTTCGTCCAGATTGAGGTCGCGAAGAATTTCATATATCGCCTCAGAACCCATCTTCGCCTTGAATGCGTCTCCATACTGCTCAAAATACTCTTCGTACTTTTCTTCGGAGAGTATCTCCATTTTCTTTAGGGGCGTCTTTCCCGGTTCTGTAACCACATAGGCATTGTAATATAATATTTTTTCCAGATCGGTCGCCTTCATATCAAGAAGGATTCCTATTCTGCACGGACTCGCCTTGTAAAACCAAATGTGGGCAATAGGCACAGCAAGGTCAATGTGACCCATTCTCTCTCTTCTTACTTTTGACAGAGTGACTTCAACTCCGCATCTTTCGCACACTATTCCCCTGTACCTTGCATGTTTGTATTTTCCGCAGTTGCACTCATAATCTTTCACCGGACCGAATATTCTTTCGCAGAAGAGTCCGTCCCTTTCAGGCTTTTGGGTTCTGTAGTTTATCGTCTCTGCCTTCAGAACCTCTCCGTGCGACCATTCCTTTATTTTGTCAGGCGATGCAAGCTTAAGCTGTATGTAGTCGAAATCCAGAGGTCTCAGGATTTTTTTCTGTTTGCTTCTTTCTTCAGCCATTGTATCTCCTTCTTTCTCTACTCTTCAACTATCTGAGGCTTCGGCTTTGTCTCTTCGTCCTCATTCTTTCCCAACGTGACGTCAAGACACAAACCGTTCATCTCCTTGACAAGGACATTGAATGCGGCGGGAAGACCCGGTTCAGGCGGATTCTTTCCCTTCACTATCGCCTCGTAAAGGTCAGACCTTCCCTTCACGTCATCCGACTTGACTGTCAGAATTTCCTGAAGGGTGTATGCCGCGCCGTAAGCTTCAAGCGCCCACACTTCCATCTCTCCGAATCTCTGGCCTCCGAACTGGGCCTTTCCGCCAAGCGGCTGCTGAGATATGAGTGAGTAGGGGCCTGTCGCCCTTGCGTGTATCTTATCCTCGACCATGTGCGAGAGCTTCATAACGTACATATGTCCCACTGTGACCTTTTCGTCAAAACATTCTCCGGTTCTTCCGTCATAGAGAACCATTTTGCCCGAAGGGTCTGCTCCCACCTGAGTCAGCTGATTCTTTATCTCTTCAATTGTCGTGCCGTCAAAGACAGGCGATGCATATTTGATATTCTTCTTTATTCCCGCATATCCAAGGAGAGTTTCCAGAACCTGGCCCACGTTCATTCTGGAGGAGACTCCGAGAGGATTTAAAACTATGTCTACCGGAGTGCCGTCCGAAAGGAAAGGCATGTCTTCCACAGGGACTATCTTTGCGACAACGCCCTTATTTCCGTGGCGGCCAGCGAGCTTGTCTCCCACCTGGAGATTTCTCTTTTGAGCGATGAATATTTTCACCATCTTGAGAACTCCGTTAGGAAGCTCGTCTCCGTGAAGCTGGTCAAGAGAACCTTCTCCTATTCTGTTGCGTATCTTGTTGATGGCTGCGTTTGAATCCCTTATTATCTTGTTCGCCTTTCTGTAATCGGAAGGAAGCACGTCCCTCTCGACTATGACTGCCGTAAAGTCCATCTTCTTTATCATGTCATCCGTTATCTTCATGCCCTTTCTTATGAGAACCTTGCCGTATATATCGCGCAGGGATTCGCTGACTTTCTTGTCTATCAGAAGCTCTTTGAGAAGCTGGATGCGTTTCTTTTCAATTCTCTTTATCTTCTCATCAACCTCTTTGACAACCTCTTTTTCAATCACTTCCTTTCTCTTGTTCTCTCTTGAAAGGACTCTCACGTCGACAACAACTCCGCTTATTCCGGGCGGGACTTTGAGGGAAGTGTCTCTCACGTCGCTTGCCTTCTCGCCGAATATAGCCCTTAACAGCTTCTCCTCCGGCGTTAGTTCTACTTCTCCCTTTGGAGTGACTTTACCCACGAGAATGTCGCCGGGCTGAACTTTGGCTCCTATCCTTATTATTCCGTACTCGTCGAGGTCGTGCGTTGCGTCTTCGGAAACATTTGGAAGCTCGCGGGTGAACTCCTCCGGTCCTAGCTTTGTCTCCCTCAGAGCTATTTCAAGCTCCTTCACATGTATGGATGTAAAAGCATCCTCTGTAAGGAGTTTTTCAGAAACCACTATGGCATCTTCGAAGTTGTAGCCGTACCAAGGGAGGAATGCCACAAATATGTTCTGTCCCAGAGCCATCTCTCCTTTGTCACAGGCATGTCCGTCCGCGATTATCTCTCCGGCTTTCACTTTTTGGCCGAGAGAGACTATAGGCCTCTGAATAATCGTAGTATCCTGATTGGTTCTCTGGAAAGTTATCAGCCTGTAAATGTCGTAGCCCACGTCTTCGTCAAATATATTGTCGCTTGTCGTTCTTTCTGTTTTTATTTTTATGTAATCTCCGGTCACCTCTTCAACGGTTCCTTCGTTTTTGGCGACTATGACGCTTCCCGCGTCTATCGACACCTGTCGCTCAATTCCGGTGCCCACCACCGGCGAAGAAGGCTTCAAAAGAGGAACAGCCTGACGCTGCATGTTGGATCCCATCAGAGCTCTGTTTGCGTCGTCGTGTTCAAGGAATGGAATCATGGATGCTGACGGAGAGACTATCTGCTTCGGAGAAACGTCCATGTAATTGACTTCCTCTTTTAAAACGAGAGGATACTCGCCCTTCTTTCTGCAGAGTATCAGGTCGTTCTTGAAAGTATTATCGGCGTTCAAAACAGCATTCGCCTGAGCTATCGCGAATTTGTCTTCCATGTCGGCAGAAAGAAACTCTATCTGGTTTGTCACCTTTCCCTTTACAACCTTTCTGTAAGGCGTCTCGATAAATCCGAATTCATTTATCCTTGCATATGTCGAAAGGGAGGTTATAAGGCCGATGTTCGGTCCTTCCGGAGTCTCTATGGGGCAGATTCTGCCGTAGTGGGAATGGTGAACGTCGCGCACTTCGAATCCCGCAGTGTCTCTTGTCAGTCCGCCGGGTCCGAGAGCCGATATCCTTCTCTTGTGAGTAAGCTCTGCAAGAGGATTAGTCTGCTCCATAAACTGGGACAGCTGGCTTGTAGAAAAGAATGATATGATTATTGATGAGACGAGACGCGCATTTATTAGGTCCTTCGGAGTGAGTGACTGTATGTCCTTCAGCATCATTCTCTCTCTTATTGACTTTACCATTTTGGAGAGCGCGAGTGAAAACTGGTTTTCAAGAAGCTCTCCCACTCTGCGGATACGCCTGTTTCCCAGATGGTCAATGTCGTCTATCTCAAGTCCGTTGTTCGGAACGGTGAGTTTTATCAGATATTTCAAAGTCTCAATGAGGTCTTCTTTTGCGAGTCCGATGTTGTCCTTGCTTACGTTGTGCCTTAGGCGCGAGTTGAGCTTGTACCTGCCCACCTTTCCGAGCTCGTACCTTAACGGCGAGAAGAAAGTCGCTTCAATGAATTTTTCCGCTATCTCAGTCGTGGCCGGGGAGGTTCCTCTGAGAATCATGTAAAGACGCTCCATTGCCTCCTCGACGGATTGGGTGGGGTCCTTCTTGAGCGTATTTACGACAATGTCTATCTCTCTCTTTTCTTCAGACTTTATAACCTTGACGGATGATATTGAATTCTGAAGAAGCACGTTCAGCACTCCGTTTGACATTTCAGTGCCTGCTTCAAACAGAACTTCTCCAGTCTTTTTATTTACTATGTTATTGTATAATACTTTTCCGTTAATAGGATTCTTTTCGTTCTTGACGTCTTTCTCGGTAAATGACATTTCCTGCTTGTCAAAGAGAAGCTTGAAAATTTTCTCGTTCGTGTCATATCCGAATGCCTTTAAAAGAATCGTAGCCGGGAACTTCTTTCTTCTGTCAAGATTGGCATATATTATTTCATTTATGTCAATGTTGAATTCAAGCCATGAGCCTTTGTTTGGGAGAAGCTGCGCCGTATAGAGTAATTTTCCCGACAGGGTTTCATCCTCCGTGAAGAAAACTCCAGGCGAACGGTGAATCTGCGACACTATCACCCTCTCCACTCCGTTGATTAGAAATGTTCCCTTGTCGCTCATCAAAGGCACGTTGCAGAGATAGACATCCTGTTCTATTATATCTCTTATTGATCCGGTCGGCTCTCCGGTCTTTTCGTTTATGTTCTTGAATATCAGCTTGAGAGTCACCTTAAGTGGCGCCGCAAAAGTTATGCCCTTGTACTTGCACTCTTCAAAAGAGTAAACAGGGTCTTCAAGATCATACTTTACGAATTCAAGCATGAATCTCGAATGGACGTCGTCTATGGGAAATGTTTCATTGAATATCTTCTGCAGTCCTTCATTCTGTCTCTTCTCTGCCGGAACGCCTGTCTGGATAAACTGATCGAATGATTCCTTCTGAACCGAGAGAAGGTCGGGAATAGTTATTGTAGAAGCAATCTTGGAGAAAGAGGTTCTTTTCATTTAATCACAACTCCTTTAATTTTTGTTGTGAGAGGAAGGAGGGCATAAGCCCTCCTTCTTTATTTGTTTTACTTAAGTTCAACAACTGCTCCGGCCTGTTCGAGCTGTTCCTTCATCTTCTCCGCCTCTTCATTGGGAACATCTTTCTTTATGTCCTTCGGTGCCGCGTCGACTATCTCTTTCGCTTCTTTAAGCTCTACGCCGAGAAGCGCCTTGACGACCTTGATCACCTGAAGTTTGCTCTGGCCTGCCGAATGCAAAACCACTGTTGACGTGGTCTTCTCGGCTTCTGCCGCCGCTCCGCCTGCCGCGGGCGCCGCCGCAACCGCCACAGGGGCAGCTGCCGTAACATTAAACTTCTCTTTCAATGCTTCCACAAGCTCTGCAAGCTCGAGAACGGTCATTTTTTCGACCATCTCTATGATTTTATCCTTATTCTCTGCCATTGTTCCTCCTGCTTTATGCATTTTCTTTTTTCTGTTTTACAGCTTCGACCGTGTAAACAAACTCGCTGATTATGCCGCTCAGTGCGAAGACGAATGACGAAATAGGCGACTGGAGGGAGCCCACAAGGGATGAGAGAAGCTCTTCCCTTGACGGAACGTCCGCAAGCCTGTCAACAGCTTTACCGTCAAACATCTTTCCTTCGACCATGGCTACTTTCGGAACCGGCAGCTTGTACTTCTTTACGAAATCCTTTATCACCCTTGCCGGAGTGACAGAGTCTTCGTATGAGAATGCCACAGCGGTATTTCCCCTGAGAGCTACGTCTATGTTGTCATCCGGGTAAACTTCCTTGAACGCAAAATAGAGAAGATTGTTCTTCACTACTTTGTATTCGATTCCCGCCTTGTCAAAAGTCCTTCTGAGCTCGTCTATCTGCTTTACAGTCATGCCTTTAAAATCTGCAAGATAGACGCCTTTTGCGCGAGTGAGTCTCTGAGCAATCTCATGAACGGTCTCCTGTTTTTTCTTCAGATTATTCGGATTGCCCATAAGTTCTCCTTACTTTAGTGAATTTATTTCCGATGTGTTTAGAGGCACTCCAACCCCCATAGTCGTGGAGAGCGTGACACTCTTAAAATAGGTGCCTTTGGCTGACTGCGGTCTTGCGCGTTTAACCTCAGTCAGGAGATAGAGAATGTTCTCCTTAAGCTTATCCTTGTCAAAGGATATCTTTCCGACTATAGTGTGAAGATTTGCGTTCTTGTCCAGCTTGTACTGGACTCTTCCCTTCTTTGCCTCGCCGACAACTTTCTTTACGTCATTTGTAACCGTTCCGACCTTCGGATTGGGCATGAGGCCCCTCACTCCGAGAATTTTTCCGAGCTTTCCCACCTTTTTCATGAGGTCGGGAGTCGCTATCGCAAGGTCGAAATCAATGAATCCGCCCGATATTTTTTCAATTATGTCATCCTCTCCCACGATGTCTGCGCCTGCTTCCTGCGCCTCTTTCGCCTTGTCTCCGTTGGCAAAGACAAGCACCCTGACGGTCTTTCCCGTGCCGTTCGGAAGCGTGGCTGCTCCTCTGACCATCTGGTCGGATTTTTTCGGGTCGACTCCAAGCGTCATTGCGACTTCGACTGTCTCATCGAATTTCGCTTTCTTTGTGGACTTCATTATGTCAATCGCTTCATCGATCGAATATCTCTTTGTTTTGTCCACAAGTTTTGTGTTTTCGTTCACGCGTTTTGCTTTCATGCTTCCTCCACGATGATGCCCATGCTTCTTGCTGTGCCCTTTACCATGTTGATTGCTCCCTTAAGATCCTTCGCATTCAAGTCAGGCATCTTAAGCTCGGCAATCTTTCTTACGTCCTCCATTTTCACCTTTCCGACCTTTGTCTTGTTGGGCACGCCTGAGCCCTTTTCAAGTCCTGCCGCCTTCAGAAGAAGTATCGCCGCAGGAGGGGTCTTGGTGATAAATGTGAAGGACTTGTCCTGGTATACCGTGATCACGCAAGGTATAATGAGGCCTTTCTGCTTTTCAGTCTTCGAATTGAAGTTCTTGCAGAACTGCATCAGATTGATACCGTGCTGACCGAGAATCGGTCCTACCGGCGGTGCCGGAGTGGCAGCTCCACCCGGAACCTGCAGTTTGACGATCGCTACAACCTTCTTTGCCATTTATCTCCCCCTTGTGGGTTATTTTCCGATAAGTTCTGCCTGCGTGAATGATAATTCCACGGGAGTTGACCTACCGAATATTGTTACTGTCACTTTCATTTTTTCTCTCTCAGGATAAATCTCTTCGACAACTCCGTTGAAGTCGCGGAACGGTCCGGAGATTATCTTTATATTGTCCTGAACCCTGAAAGGTATTTCAAGGACTTCTCTCATCGTATCCTTGTTCTTGAGAAGCTCTTCAACCATTTTTATTTCGCTTGCCTTCAGCTTCACCGGCTTTTTTCTTCCTGAAATAAAAGTGCTGAGGGATGATATGGAGCCCATGAACTGAGCCATCTCCTTTGTGTCTTCCATCTGTATGAAGACATATCCGGGGTATAGATTTCTCTCCACAACAACCTTCTTGCTCTTGATGATCTTCCCGACGCACTCTGCGGGAATAAAAACATTTCCCACCTTGTCTTCGAGATTGTTGGTCTTCAGCTCCTCTTCAATGAGGCGCTTCGCCTTCTTCTCATAGCCTGTATAAACCTGAAGGATGAACCATTCCATGTTCACCTCGTAAAGAGCGAAATGCCCCGGGCGATGAGATAATCAAAAAGTCCTACTGCAAGCCCGAGAACCACTGAAACTACAATCACCACCAGGGTTGAACCCCAGAGGGATTTTTTGTCAGGCATTACAACTTTCTTCAGTTCAATCTTCACTTCGCGAAGATACTCGATAAATTTCTTCCACCACATAAAAATCTCCTTTAAGAGCAGGGCAGGAGGGATTTGAACCCCCAGCATCCGGTTTTGGAGACCGGCGCTCTACCAGTTGGAGCTACTGCCCTATTCAATTTATTTTGACTCTTTGTGCATCGTGTGTTTTCTGCAGAATCTGCAGAACTTTTTCACTTCCATGCGGTCAGGATGCTTTTTCTTGTTCTTTGTTCCCACGTAATTTTTTCTTTTGCATTCACCGCATGAGTAGCTGATAAGGTCTCTCATTTTTTCAGTCCTTTTATGCTATTATTTCAGTTACGACTCCGGCGCCTACCGTGCGTCCGCCCTCTCTTATGGCGAACCTAAGCTCCTTCTCCATCGCTATCGTCTGTATCAGTTCAACTATGAACTCTGTGTTCTCGCCCGGCTTCACGAACTCTGTACCGGGTGCAAGTTCTATCGAGCCCGTCACGTCCGTTGTCCTGAAAAAGAACTGAGGTCTGTAGCCCGTCTTGAATGACGTGCTCCTGCCGCCCTCGTCCTTCGTCAATACGTACACCGAACACTTGAATTTCTTGTGGGGTGTCAATGTGCCGGGCTTCGCCAACACCATTCCCCTCTGTATCTCCTCCTTGTCCACGCCTCTTAACAGCACTCCCACGTTGTCTCCGGCCTCTGCGTAGTCCAATATCTTCTTGAACATCTCCAGTGATGTCGCTACCGTCTTCTTGTGAAGTCCAAGGCCTATCATCTCCACCTCGTCGCCGCTGTTCACCTTGCCTCTCTCCACTCTGCCCGTTGCTACAGTGCCTCTGCCTGTTATGCTGAATACGTCCTCTACGCTCATCAAAAACGGCTTGTCCTTCTCTCTCACAGGATCCTTGAAATAATTGTCAACCGCATCCATCAGTTCCAGTATGCACTTGTATTCCGGTGCATTCATGTCCGTGCTCGAGCTCTCCAATGCCTTCAGCGCGCTGCCCCTGATTATCGGTGTCTCTTCCCCGGGGAAGTTGTTCGCCTTCAATGTGTCCCTTATGTCCATCTCCACCACGTCAAGTATCTCAGGATCGTCTACCATGTCAACCTTGTTCATGAAGACCACTATCGCAGGCACATTGACCTGGCGCGCCAAAAGTATGTGCTCCTTCGTCTGAGGCATTGTGCCGTCATTCGCAGAAACCACTAGTATCGCTCCGTCCATCTGCGCCGCTCCAGTTATCATGTTCTTGATGTAGTCAGCGTGGCCAGGGCAGTCCACGTGCGCATAATGTCTCTTGTCCGTCTGGTACTCTATGTGCGCCACGTTTATCGTTATTCCCCTCGCCTTCTCCTCCGGTGCCTTATCTATCTGATCGTACGCCGTAAACGTCGCATACGCCTTCATCGCCAATACCTTCGTTATCGCCGCTGTCAGTGTCGTCTTGCCGTGATCCACGTGACCTATAGTCCCTATGTTCATGTGAATCTTCTTCCTTTCAAACTTTTCTTTTGCCATTTATTCCTCCTTGTTTTCAGCCCACGGCCGGGATCGAACCGGCGACCTCATCCTTACCAAGGATGTGCTCTACCGACTGAGCTACATGGGCATATTGTTTTTAATTTCAATAATTTTACTTATAAAAAGAGCACACAAAAAAAAATCTTCCCCAAAGGTTCCTTTCCTTTTTGAGGATTCAAGAGCGGGAGACGGGTCTCGAACCCGCAACATTCTGCTTGGAAGGCAGAAGCTCTACCAATTGAGCTACTCCCGCGATTTATGGTGGAGAGAGAAGGATTTGAACCTTCGAAGACATCAGCCAACAGATTTACAGTCTGTCCCCTTTGACCGCTCGGGAATCTCTCCACATTCAGCTGGTGGAGGGAATTGAACCCCCGACCAGTGGTTTACAAAACCACTGCTCTACCCCTGAGCTACACCAGCAAAAAACATAGATTTGGTAGTATATATACTTTTTTTCGATTTGTCAAGAGGTTTTTTGCCAAAAAAAGATATATGGAGACAAGGCAGTGCCTTGTTCTACGGTAATTTTACCACCGTGACTCCGTCGCCGCCTGACATCTCCCTTCCCGAATCAAATGATTTTATATCTTTCTGCTTTTTAAGGTAATTTCTCACCTCGCGCTTTAAAACACCCGTGCCGTGGCCGTGTATTATCACAACCTCATGAAGTCCTGCTCGCGAAGACCGCATAAGAAACTTTTCCAGAGCTTCTATGGCATCCTCCGCATACATCCCCCTTAAGTCAAGTTCATTGCCTGAAATCTCTTCCGAGAATGAGACCTTGAGTTCGCTCTTAAAATCTTTGTCTTTGTGTCCTGCTATGTTCGATGTCCTTGTGTTCAAAGTGACTCCGTTGACGCTTAAAACAAAACTCTCTCCGGAGATTTTTTCTATATACCCCTCAATTCCGCTCGTTAAGACAACATAATCTCCTTCTTTGTAGACCCCATCAGTTTTCATCTCTTGCTTTTTATGTTGTGTCTTTGTTTTCGCATCAAAATTCTTCTTTTCAGATTCAAGAAACTCCTTGGCTTTCTTTATGCTCTCCTTTGACGCAGAGCTCTCCCGAATCTCCTTTACAATAAGCTCAAAATTTCTTCTCAGTGTAGCTATCTCTTCGCTTGTCGCCTCTTTGTGCTCTCTGCTTAGATTTTCGAGCCTCTCCTCTGTCTGTTTTTTCTCCTTTGCAATTATCGACTCAATCTTTGTAATCGCCTTCTCCCTCATATCAAGGGATTTCGACTTCTCCTCGATTTCTCCTATGCGTCTCTTGTATTTCTCTATGAGGTCTGAGTAATTGACGTAATCTGTTCCTATAAGGGATTTCGCAGAGCTGATCAGTTCGTCCGGAAAATCATATTTTTTGAGTATGCTGAAGACCCCGGAGTCGCCCACGGAATCCATCACTATCTGGAAGTATGGAGTGTTGTTTGAATAGTCATACTTCATTGAAGCGGCCTTTATGTCGCCTCTTGAGAGGGCGAACTCTTTTATCGAGTCAAAGTGGCTGGTAAATACGCACACTGCTTTTTTATCGATAAGCTCTTTTATGAGTGTTATCGCGAATGCGGAGCCCTCCTTTATGGATGTTCCTGTTCCAATCTCGTCAAGAAGCACAAGAGTGTTTTCCTTTGCGTCATTTAAAAACCTTCTGTAATTTATCACGTGGGAGGCAAAAGTCGAAACTCCCTCCTCAATCGACTGGTCGTCTCCGATGTCTGCGAGAACCCTGTCAAACAGGGGTAGCACTGTGCCTTCGTCTGCGAGCACTGGAAGCGCAAGTTTTATTGTCAAAGAGAATACTCCTATCGTCTTCAGAAGAGCCGTCTTTCCGCCCATATTGGGACCGGTTATCATCATTGAATTGCCCTTCTCAAGATTCAAATCAACAGGTACTGCTTTGTCAAGCTTCATCTTCTTGATAATTGGATGGTATGCCCTCTTAAGATTTATTTTCTCTCCCAGAGAGGCAAACCTCGCGCCCTTCATGTCCATGTAAACCGCTATCGCATTTATAAAGTCAATCTCATTTATCAGTTTTGTCAGAGAGATTTTTACTGCAGGCGTTGAAATCAGCATCTGCCTGAATGATTCCATGATGCGTGCTATCTCCACCTCTTCGTCCTGCTCAAGCTCCGTTATTCTGTTGTTGAAAATGACAAGCTCCTCAGGCTCTATAAAAGCTGTCTTCTTGGAATTGGAGTATGCATGCAAGACTCCCTTGACCATATTCTTTCTGTGCATATCCACCTGAAGAACTATTCTGTTGTCAAGTAGGGTGACACTGTCCTCCATAAGCATGCTTTCATAGTTTTTTATGGTCTTGTCAATTATCTTCTGTTGGCTTGAAAGCAGGGAATCCTTCTCTTTCCGTATTCTGTGAAGCTCGGGTGATGCTGATGAGAGGATCTCGCCCTCATCCGATATTATCGAAGAGAGCTTCTTGGCAAGAACCTCAATCTCAGAGGTTTCTATCTTTGTTTCAAGCTCTTCCTGAAAGAATTCTCTGTCCGTTCTATTGATTCTGCAAACGCAGAGAAGGGCGTCTGAAACGCATTTTACGTATTTTTTTTCCAGTTCCCCGTTTACTTTGAATATCTCTTCAGCCGCTTTGTCTGCTTTTTCAATTTTGTATTCCGATAATCGCACGTTCGGGTATATTTTTAAGAAGTACCTCTCGCTAGCTCTGCGCCTTTTCTCATATTCAGCTTTGTCTGCTATGTATGGGAGGGAAAGGAACCTCGCCTTTGTATTTTCAAGATATGCGTTCTTTGAGAAATCTTCCAGTATAAAGTCAAGCTCGAGTTTGCTTAACCCTCTCTCTTCACTTTCCATGCCTTATAATATCCGAAGTGGCGACGAAGTTGAAGACCCTGTATGTGTAAGTGGATTTTATGTTTTTCAACACGTCCTCTTTGAACGGTAGCTTAGTAGAGAGATAGATTAGGCCGCCGTAAATGAGAAGCGCAAGGCCGATGGAAAAGAGAACTCCGAGCAGTTTATCGATTATGACAATGGGAGTATTCTCAGTCGCCTTGCCTATTAATATGACAACAAGCCATAAAAGAAGAAACAAAATGGCAAAGAGGATAATAAATGAGATGACCCTCAGAAGAGGGTCACCCATTTGTATATGTTTAGCGAGAAAGAGTGACAAATTTAAGTAAAATCTGTTCGCAAGTATGAAGGCAACTACAAGTGAAGAGAGCGCTCCGACTTGCTTTATTAAACCCTTCACCAACCCGAGAATGACGCTGATTAATCCGATTGCTGACGCTATCAGATCAATTATTATCATTGTAATTGTACCTTGCGGACTTCCTTCTTGCCTGAATGTTTTTTCTTTTCTTGATTTCGCAGGGCTTCTCGTAGAACTGATGATTCTTTATCTCAGAGAGAATGCCTGACTTTTCACAGAGTCTTTTGAACCTTTTCAGAGCTGAATCGAATGATTCGCCGTCTTTAACTCTTACGCCTGCCATTAAAATCACCCCTTGCAGTTAATTGTTTAGAGTGCTTTATTATATAATAATTCCTTAATTTGTCAAGAGGAAAAATCCAGATTTTTACGTTTTTTTTGCGCTGTTATAGCCTAACCAACTATTTCCACGCAGTTTATCTATATATTGTGGATGATTTTTTAAAAAATACCATATACGCTCTCTCGAAACATTATGTAAAGTTGAATGATTGCATTTTTAGGGGACGGTGCTTGTAAACTTGTAAAGTTTTCCCTCTTTTCCAAAACCTGTTCTGCCTTAGATGCTATATCTTTTCCAGCATTCCGAATGTGACTCCGGATGGCTCATTAAACAAACAGATCATTGTTCCTTTTGCGATTTCATTCGGTTCAAGAACTATCAAACCTCCGTTCTCAGAGACTTTTTTAGCCATAGAATGAATGTCTTTTACCTTAATGTAGATCGTCAGAAAAGGAAGCTTCGCCCTCCTGAGAGTAAATATTCCTCCTCCTGCCATTGTCCCCTCTCCGCTCTTTGTTTCGAATATTCCGAATTTCTCATCTTCATCAAAATCCCATTCAAAGACATCTTTAAAAAATTTTGCGGATTTGTCTCTGTCATGAGAAGCCAGTTCCCAGTAAACAACAGGATTCTTCATTTCTGCTCCTTTTGACTGTTTTCATTTTTCATTTTATCTCTCATTCTCCTGTAGGTCGCGATGGGTTTGTCTCCTGCGACAAGATTCTCATTCATCTTCAGCTCAGTAAATATGGGAATCTGAGTTGCTACAACCCTCTTGTCCTGATTTAAAACAATTATGCTGAATATCATTGAGATGCTGTCCGTAATCTGTTTTAAAACCGGAATATTAGTGAACTTCTGCGCAGTCCTCATGTCAGTCCGTCCATTTTTGTCGCTTGTCTATGGAGCGCTGAAGAGTGTACTCGTCAATGAATTCGAAATCGCTTCCGAAAGGCACTCCTCTGGCTATTGTAGACACGGTCTCAACCAATCCCTCCAAAGTTCTGGAAAGGAATATAGCGGTCGTCTCACCCTCTGTTGTCGGAGGCAGGGAGAGTATCACTTCTTTTATCTCTTCCCTTTTTATTCTCTCAGTCAAATTCTCTATTCCGATTTTTTCCGGGGTTATTCCGTCAATCGGAGAGATAAGCTTTCCTAGAATATGGTACCTGCCTCTGTATCTTTTGGATTTTTCAAATAAAAAGACGTCGCGGGGGCGTTCAAGAACCATAAGAATCCCCTTGTCTCTCTTTTTATCGGAGCATATCTCGCACGGGTTTGTCTCACCGTAACCACCGCAGTTTGAGCATATCTTTACGCTCTCAGCCACCGCTTTGATTTCGTCGGATAGAAGCGAAGAATAGCCGACCCCCTTTGAAATAATCGAGAAGATGAGCCTTTCGGCGCTCTTCTCCCCTATCCCGGGAAGCTGCTTTAAAAGAAGCTTCAGTTTTTCGAACTGCTCCATTTAAAATCCCGGAAGATTCATTCCGCCTGTCACCTTTGAAATTTCATTCTGCGCCGTCTCTTCCGCTTTTCGCTTCGCCTCATTGACACCGCTTATAAGAAGGTCCTTAAGAACGTCCTTCTCCTCGGCTTTTATTATCTCATCCCCTATTTCTATGTCCAGAACATCCATGCGGCAGTTCATCTTCACCTTCACCATGCCGCCTCCGACTGACGATTCGACAATAATATCTTTCAGCTTCTCTTGAGCATCCTCCATCTTTCTCTGCATCTCTGATGCCTGCTTCATGAGTTTTTTCATGTCCACCTGCGCCTCCTATTTGATTATCTCTCCGCCGATGTCATTTATAAGCTTCTCCACGTTCGGATCGTCTTCAAGCTTGTTTTTTAGAAGCCTGCTGTATTTTTCGCTGTTGTCAAACTCTATCTCTATCTGAAGCTTGGGGTTGAACTCCTGAGTCAGGCGCTTCAGTTTATCTGCGTCTATTGTCTGTTTGTATGATGACGGCATCTTCAAAAGATACCGGTTTTCTCCGAGAATCTTCTTTTCGGCTGTTTTAAGAATTTCGCAGAGGAAGCCCTCTCTCTTTACAAAGAGAAGAAATTCTTCAAACAAGGTTTTCGAATTCTCATAGGAAGCGGCCGGCTCCTCAATTTTCATCTGACTCTCGCGCTTTTCAATTCTGCGCTCCGGCTGTGAAGTTTGCTTGGGAACTCCTGATTTAAAAAATCTTATGATCTCGTCAATGTCCTTTGAGTCTGCCATAAGAGGGATTCTTGAAATCTGATTTTCGACAAGCACCCTCTTCTGCGAAGCTGTCTTGAGTTTGAAACTTGTCTCTATGAGTTCACGCGTTATCTGATTAAGAGCAGTATTCGAAAATTGGGTCGCCTGGCTCTTCGCTTTGGCAAAGATGTTCTTCTGAAGTATC
>JAQVDU010000135.1 GCA_028698175.1 bacterium
ATCTCTGAGCATTCTATTAACGCTGAAGTATTCCTTTATGTCTGTCGGAGACGGAATGTAGAAACCGGACACACGAGAAAGAGCGGTTACTGCGATTACTCCTGCTAGGAAGATTCCCCCGTATGTTATGTAGAGTTTTTTGTCTGTTCGGCATTCGAATATCCTGTCATACAGAAAATAAATCAGCGGAAGAACGATTGCGACCTCTTTAGAAAGCAGAGCAAGCAAGAAGAATACGATTGAGAGAGCTTTCCGTTTCTCGATGTGAGCATAAAATGAGAGCATTGAAAATATGTAGAGGAACAGCTCTTTTCTGTGGGTTATAATGAGAATATTCTCCATGTGTACAGGATGGAATGAGAAGAGAAAGACAGAGAGAAGAGCGAATCCCCTCTCCTTTGTCAGGCGATAGAGTAAAAGCGACGTTAAAAATATTGTCAGCATGTAAAGAATTATGTTTTCCAGCCTGTAAAGCGCCACGTTGCTCTTAAAGAGGATTCTGTCGAAGATTATAGATATTTTTCTTACAGGCCTTTCGGAGAGCTTTATGTGAAAAAGGTCGTCGAGTCCGTCAACATTCGGGTCTTCAAATATCGTCGGATAATCGTCAAACTGAAACGGGTACTGAATGGTCGTGAAGAGAGGAAGTATTGAAATGATGGAGAGAAGAGCAAGAAGAAGCGCAAAACTTTTATCGGACAACCGATTCAATGAAAAGCTCTGTCTCTTCGCCTGCATCTTTCCACCCTCTTGTCTTTTCTTCATATTTGACGCCTTCCTTGAGTTTATTGCTTATCGAAGGATAATTCTCCTTTAAAGTTCTTTTAAGATTATAGTAAATCGGCATATCCGTGTAAATACTCTTATTGAGCTTTGTCTTCGCCGCTACGACTCTTTTTTTCAAAGATATCGCCTCCGCTATCGGCAGTCCGTATCCCTCTCTGGAGGAAAGGTATAAAACTATGAACGCATCGTTGAAGAGCTGTTCAGCTCTCCCGTCAGAGACATATCCGAGAAAATCCACGTCTTTGTAGTTTTCCTTTATATCAAGAACAAGTTTTTTTGAATCCTCTCTGCCGAAAACAACAATTTTTTTGTCAGGATAATCCTTGCGCATCAACAGCGCCAGCTCAAGGGAGAGTTTTATGTTCTTTCTCTTTTTGATTGTTGAAGGAATAAGAATGAATTCTTCTTTCTGAACATCTCTTTTTTTGTAATTGTCGAATCCGTCCGGTATATACGCGGATTTCTTTCTGCCAAGATTCTTGAACCTTTTCTCATATTCGTCGCGCACCAGAAGAGCAGGGAAGACAATTCCGTCGCTTCTTTTTCTTATAAAATTATACTGCAAAGACCAATAGATTCTTGTTAGAAAATTCTCACCGCTCACTCTTTTGTCAGGCACGAAATCATGCACTGTCGATATTATTTTCGAGGTTCTCAGAAGAGGGGCATACTGCTTTGGAAGGAAGAGAGCATCGGCTTTTATCACAAGAGCATAAACCGGTATTATGAGCTGTTCATAGAATATCCTTGTGAAAACAGAGTAAAAAGGCATGACAGCAGTTCTGACGTTCTTTTTATCAGAGAAGAAAGATGCGCTCTTTTTATCCTTAAGGAGAATTACTATTTCATTTCTCGATGAAAAATTTCTCACTATGTTTTTAACGTACACAGCGACCCCTCCGCCCTTGGAAAGCGTAGCTCCGTCAACAAGAATTCTCATTTTCTCTTCCTGTAAAAGAGTGGAAACATTTTAAAGAAATCGATTCTCGCCTTAAGCGGCAGAATGCTTTTCTGCTTAATTATTTGAAGAACCATTACTAGGTTCTCAAATGTCATCGCATAGAGCACAAAAAAGACAAGTAAGGCTGAAGAGCAGTTTTTAAGGATAAAGAGCAGGCGGTTTCTCTGAAGAAAATACCTCTTCATTCCCCTGTCCGAGAATGAATGTTTATGGTATGCGATGATATCGGAAGCTATTACAGGGAAAATCTCTTTAATGAGATTTGCGGAAAAATCAATGTCTTCATAATACATGAAATAATCCTCGTCAAACATTCCTGTCTTCTCAAACAGATTTCTTTTTATTGCGAATACGGACCCAGGGACAAAGGGAGTCTCGTTTGAAACGACTCTCTTCCTGAGGCGGCCGTAGCCGAAAATATCAACCACAGCATAGACTGACTCGGTTTCATTTGTTTTTGCGTCAATAACGCGGGGGATAAGCGCTTCGAATTTCCTTGAATCCAGTTTTTCAAAAAAATTTTCCTCCAAAATCACGTCGTCATTCATTATCACGAGAATCTCTCCGCCTGATTCTCTGAATGCCGTATTTACGGCTTTTCCGTAGCCGCACCTGACGCATTTTATCTTTTTGTGTTTTGACCTGCCTAAATCAACATCGGATTCTCCTGTCATAGCAGCTATTATTTCAACGTCATTTCTCCTATCTGCCTGTTTTATCAGTTCGTCAAGAGGATGCGAATAATAGGGCACAAGAACTGAATATTTTATCATTTTTTATTCCTCAGCAGGGACGAGAGAAGCCCCTCGATGTACTCTGTCAGATATCCGGTGCGATGTGCGTGAAACTTCATTGAGGATAGGGTTCCAAAAGCGAATTCCAGAACCTTCAGCGGGTTTTTCTTAAGAGACGACTTGAAGAAAACCCACACCCTGTTTCTCGCCTCCCAAAAGGTCTTTTGCGGCGAATACAATCCTCTGTAACCGCTCTTTGTCGATGCGGATATGAAGTGATAAGCAGTGCATTCCGGAGTAAAGAATATCCTGTATTCTTTTTCTCTGGCTCTTATTGAAAAGTCAACGTCTTCAAAGTACATGAAAAATTTTTCATCAAGGCATCCGACGTCAATAAAATCCATTTTTCTGAAGTAAGAGGCGGACATTGAAAATCCTTCCACCTCCGTTCTCTTAAGGTTCTCAGGCAATCTGCCCGAAAGCCTCTTCACCGGCCTGAATCCGGCGGATATTCCGTCGCCCGCTGAATCTATCTTATCATTGAAATAATCCATCACGAGGGGGGCAAAGAATGCTCTTCTATCGCGCTCAAGGTTCTTAAGAGCATTTTCAATGAAATAAGCGTCAAGATAGAGGTCGTTGTTAAGAAGGATGATATTCTCGCCGGAGGATTCTTTGACTCCCAGATTGACTGCTCCTGCAAAACCTATGTTTTCATCGAGCTTTATCAAAAGCGCCCTGTCAAGCATTCTAAACAATTCTTCTCCGCTTCTGTCAGTGCTGTTATTGTCAACTATCACGACCTCCCCGTACGGAAAAGTCTGACTCTTAAGGGACTCTGCAAGTTTTCGAATGAATTTTTTGCCGTTATAATTGACAATAATGACGCTTATCATTTCACCACACCGAATTTTCCCTTAATAATGCGATTTTCGATTGTCAATGCATAGAAGTAAACTCCCGGTTTGAGATTGCAAGGTTTCAGGTCAACCTCTATTTCGCCTTCCGACAGAACTCCACTGGATGCATAGCAGAGTCTTCCTGATGATGAAAATATATTCAGCGAATACTCTCCCCTGTACTCTGTTTTCAAGTGTATAAAATCCTTTGCGGGGCTGGGATAGAGAATGCTCTCTACTTTTTCCTGAGATTCCA
>JAQVDU010000001.1 GCA_028698175.1 bacterium
ATCTAAAGAAGCATAATTAATTTTATATCATTATCGGGTCTTTTGCAAGTGGTTATGTTCTTTAACTGAAAAAAGGAGAATTATCGATTATCCTATTGACACTCTTTCAAAGAAGCACCGTCCCCATAAGCTTCAAGCACCGTCCCCATAAGCTTCGGGAGAATTAGAAGCAAGGGAGACCAAGCATTGTTCGGCGGTTACACTACTTTGCAGATGAAGAAAAAATTTAACATACCGGATAAAAGACCGCTTGCCGACTTTCTGCCGACAATCACAATTAAAGCAAAGGATTTGGCAGCGGAGATTACCAATTTCAATGTCAAGAAAAACGATCTGAAGGGTGAGGATTCGATAACGATTGAACATGTGAAGAATAATAAAGATGTCAGAGCAGTTCTTAATAAAAGCGGTATCAAACCCGAAGAGCTTCCTCCTGAAGAGGATTTAAAGAAGATTGAAAGAAAAGTAAAAGCAGAAGAGAAAAGATTAGGGAAAACAACAAAGAAATCTATACGGAGGAATGATTGACAGAATCATTTGAAAAAATCAGCTCACTGGTACATTGTTTTAAGAATCATGAGGTGCGTTCAACATATTTCAATTGCAGAGAAGTAAAGAATCCAAGAATCGTTTCCGCATTAATTTTAATGGGAGATAGAGAATGCGTAAAAAAATATTTAGATTAATTGAAATTATTAATGAAAACAGTATTCTAATAGCTTTATTAGGATTTCCATTTGTAATTTTAAATTTATCATCGTTGATTGTAGGTTGCATTTGGGTTGCATTTCATGGCCTTTGGCTTCTTGTTGTTGGTAGTATTATCTTTGCATTTTCATTTCATAGGACATACTTGTTTATAACAACTCCGACATTCTTGTGGGGAGTGTATGCTGCAAAAAGATATCTTCAAAGCAAAAATATAACGCTCCTTTATATAACAAAACTTATTATTGAATTTATTGAACTTATGATAAGATTATTAGTAATCGTATTTGTAATATACATTCTTTTGATTATAAAAAGCGATTATGATCTACCTTTAATTCCAATATTTTTAATAGGATATGCATTAATAATGTATCCGTTTCAGGCTCTAATTATGACAGATAAGCAAAAGAATTATGATGTGAGCGACAGTGTTTATTTAATTAATATCTTTATTAATTATGTTTTGTTAATTATTGGATTTGTCAATCTTAATACTATAATTGCTGATATTATAAAAGTATTATTCGTGATGAACAATCTGTTATACTTGGTTTTGCAGATTTTGTACACCAAAAATGTTATAGAAGAAATGAAGATTTCGGCGAATAGATCTGAAGAAGATACTGAGTTCACTAATATGAGCTGTAAATCAGATGAAACCGTGAATGTAAAATCAACTAATTCAAATGCCGTTTAGCTGTTACGGGATATAATAAATAAAAAGGGGTAGTTTTAAAGACGGAGAAGTGATTGATAGAAAGATTTGAAAGAATAATCAATTCTGATCCAAAGAAAACAAGCAATGATATTTTTAACAGCGAACAGGTTAATGTTGAAAACAGAAAATATTATTGCTGTCAAAAGATGGAGAATAACAGAGAAATGAACCTCTACATAGTCGACCAAATAATCGACTACTTACAAAATAAACTAAGAGAGTGGTTTGATAGAAATATAATAATTACTTATTAAAATAATGAGTGCCAAACATCACTATGTTCCACAATTTCACTTGAGAATGTTCTCTGAAAACAAGAAAATAATTTGTTTATATAATAAGAAGCGTAATAAAATAATATTGAATGCAGCTATTAAAAATCAGAGTTATAAAAGGAATTATTATATTTATAATAATCTGAATATTGAAAAAGATCTTTCTACTATCGAAAATAGCGCATCTCTATTATTTAAAAATATAAGTAAGTTGAATTTTAAATTTAATGACAATCTAAAAAAAGATTTAAGTGCATATTTAATGCTTCAATACTCAAGAGTTCCTGCAAATATAGAAAAATCAATTCAAATGAAGAAGAAGATGGAAATAATAACAGGAATAAATGAAGCTTGGAGTCATTTACATTCTATGACGATACAATTATCTCTGCTTGAAGAAATTGCTGATTTATCAGTTGTTATTCTGAAAAACAATGGTAAATGCGAATTTGTTCTTTCCGATAATCCCGTATTAATGATTAATCCTCTATTGAGAGAGGAACATGTAAATAAAGGGTTCGGGCTAAAAGATAAAGGATTGATAATACTGTTTCCCATATCTCCCCAAATTGTAATTATGTTAATAGACTCTAATGCATATGAGTTGCATTCGAATAGAGAAATAAAGTTATCAAAGAAAGACATATTTATAATTAATTATTTACAAATATTGAATGCTTCTTCAAATGTTTACTTCAACAAAATAATTGATAATGGCTTGATTCAAAAATACAATAAAAGTGATAAAAATGATAATTCATCTATGGATATTAAAATACATAAGGTGGAGAACGGTGAATATATCCAAATAACGAATGTTAATAGAGTAAATAGTGAAAGAATAAATTTCTGTTTTATAAAGAAAATGAAAAGAGAGTATTTAGGTTCATTAATAAGTTACAGTCATTTAATAAGAACATAGGAGTCGAAGGGACCGGTTCAAGTAAATTTGGAAATTATTAATTCAATTTGGATGAAGATAATGATGTTGATTTTTAGCTATTTCAGGATATAATTACGAAAAAGGGATAGTTTTAAGACGGAGGAGCATTTGATAGAAAGTTTTGAAAAAATCAATTCATCAGTACATTGTTTTAGGAATTTTGAGGTATGTTCAACATGTTTCACTTCCAAAAAAAATAAGAATCCAAGAATAACTCCCGAGATCAAATGTTAGTTATATATATTATTATTATTTTATTCATATTGATATTGATCAATGGGATTTTCAAAGCAGTATCTGAATTTATAGAGAATTGCCGAGAAAAGATTCGAGAACGAGTTGCGAAAGAGGTTTTTAAGGGAATGGATATGGATAATAATATTGAATCTTATAAGCAAAAATTAGATCATATAAAAAATCTAAGAATTGGGCCGAAGCATAGCAATCTTAAAAGTATTTGTGTAAATACTTACAAAGAAACTACGACAGATAAAGAAAAATGTCCAAAGTGCAAAGAAGGGAGTCTTATTCTCAGAAAAGGAATAAATGGTATTTATTGGGGTTGCACAAGATACCCATTATGTGATTATAAAAGAAAATTTGAAACGGAAAGGTCAGGTACTGATGAATTCATAAACGAGAAATTCATTGATGACATGCGAAAGGCATATTCAAAGTTATGAACTATTACGATAAAACAAAAAAAGATCTCCTAAATTTGCTATCCGAATTTGAGAAATCCTCAAAAACTTTTGATGAAAAGTTTAATTTATTAGAAGAAAAGGAAAGATCAATAAATCAGTTAGCAAAAGAGCGGCAAATAGGTTTTCCTTGGTTGGCAAAAGCTTACGATGAGTATTTTAAACTTCAAGATGAAAATATTATTGATTTTTTACAATACAAAAAACATCCGGCAGTTTCTGCTGCTATGATTGTAAAAGAACAATCACGGATAAGACGAGAAGCCGAAAAGGATAAGAGAATTGCTCAATATCTTGTTGAGTATTATGAAAATATTGCACCATTTCTTCTTGATTTAAAAGAGGAGGTGGATATAGCTACAAAGCAAGAAAGAGAATTACTAAAAGAGTATTCAGAAGAGGAGCTAAACGATAAAACAACTCAATTTTTATCGAAAGAGGAATATAGAAAACTTCCAAGCGTTCAAAGAAATCAAATGGCACTTGATAGGTTTTGGAAGCGACCAAAATCTAAATGGCTAATTGGTCGAATTTACGAAAGATATATTGGTTATCTTTATGAACAAGAAGGTTGCGATGTTGAATATGTAGGGATTTTTAAAGGTTTTGAAGATTTAGGGAGAGATTTAATTTGCCAAAAAGGGAATGACTATGTAGTTATCCAATGTAAAAATTGGTCTCAATTCAAAACTATTTATGAAAAACATATTTTTCAATTTTTTGGGACAGTTTTTCAATACAAAGATGAAAATCCGGATAAGAAAATCAAAGCTATTTTTTATACATCAACGCAATTATCAGAACTAGCTAGAAGATTCGCACTAGAACTGAAGATAGAGCTAAAAGAAAATTTCAAAATGAACATTGATTATCCTGCGATTAAATGCAATATATCAAAAGTCGACGGTTCCAAAATCTATCATTTACCCTTTGATCAGCAATATGACAAAACTAAAATAGAAAAAGAAAGGGGGGAATTTTATTGTGCTACAGTGAAAGAAGCAGAAGACGCGAAATTTCGTCGAGCTTTTAGATATAGACAAAACAAAAGTGAGTGATTTATTGGGAGATCCGGTATACCGAGTCCGCTTAACAAGAGAAAAATGCAACGAGAGTCGTTTTAAGTATCTGTGAAAGACAAAACGATATTATGAAAATAATTAATTGTCGAAAATAGGAGTTAAAAATGAGAAAACTAATTTTTGTATTTTTATTGGTGTTTGCTGGATTGAATATATTTTCAAACAATGAAATCCCGAATGATTTATTCTTTTTAGGACTAAACGGCAAAGTGAAAGAGTTTATTTCCATAGTTTACGCTAATGGTAAACAGGAGATTAATCAATTCAGTCATAAATATTTTAATAGAGACGGATTTATGACAGTTGAGATGTTTTATTGGGATCTACTATATGTTCCAAATTGCTTGTCGCCCGCATATCGAATAACTTACTATGCATATATATCAGAAGATAATAAATTGTATAGGGCATATTCGGATGATTCTTGGAGTGTGGATGATTTTAACAAAGCTGAGAAGATTGAAACATAT
The DNA here is from genome assembly GCA_028698175.1 of bacterium. Taxonomy (GTDB): domain Bacteria; phylum Hydrothermota; class 32-111; order 32-111; family 32-111; genus UBA2202. The sequence goes on from JAQVDU010000001.1 coordinate 4,901, forward strand.
AATTTCGATGAAAAAGGCAAAATTATTAAAATTGATTTGGTGAATATGGACAAATCTCTTATGGAAAGTACTCAAGACATTTACTACGATGAAAAAGAAAGAATAAAATCTATTAATAAAAGCGAGTTAGAGCCTCGAAAAGGGAGCATCTTAACAACCTACGACTATTCACAATCCGAAATTAATCCTAATATATATAACACCACTTCAGGTGAAGTAGGAATTATTTTTGATGATGCGAAGTCTTATTATGACTCTGAAGATTATATAAAGGGACTTCATTATAACAATAATGAATATGAAAGATATTATAAAAAGAATGGGTTGTGCAAATTGAAACTATTAGGAAAAGGGAATCAAGAAACAACAGATTCAATTATTGTCAATGTTGATAAATTCAAAAATACAATTAGCTGGTTCGAGTATAGAAACGATTCACTGGTAGTTTGTCATGAAAGAATCATTGTTTATTATTAAGTCCGATTGGGGCTGTGATTGTAAAGTCAGTTCAAAAAGACGCCGTGAGCCAGAGTGCTTCGCACGCCGTGAGCCATGGGCCGTGGGCAAAGAAAGTTAAGAGTTAATAGTTGTGAAAAGGCATTGAGCAAAAATTTGAGATAAAAAAAACGGGGCTACTCCGGAGGGGCTTGACAAAAGACTCATTTTAAGTAAAATTATTAAAATAGATGAAAGAGGTAAAATAGAGAAATGAATTTTCTTAAACAAAAGGCAGATGCTAATAAAAAAGTTGCTGAATGGTGTGAAATAAATTGTTATTATGATGCAGCTGTCAATAGATTATATTATTTTCTATTTCAGAATATAAAATATTATATCATGACAAATCAACTTGAAAAGGAATATAAGCTATTTGCAGCCTCTGAAAAAGCGAAATCCGTATATAGCACACATAAAATTACTTATAATTTTATGTGCACAATATGTAAACAACAATCAAAAAATGCTGATGATTTAAAAGATTTCCACAATTTGAGGATGCTAATTAATCAAAGAAATTGTTCTGATTACGAAAATGACGTTCCTATTGTTGGTTCGGTGAACTATGAAAACCAATTTAAATCAAAGTATAGATTAGTTGAAAATGTTCTAAAGAAAATCAACATTTTGTGAGGATATTATGAAAGAGAAGCTATTAGAAATTAAGTCAAAACTTGAGAAAATGTATCCAACTGTGCATTTCGATTATTTTTATGATGAGAAAGATACTTTTCATGAAATATGGTATGACAATGCTGAAATGGATAAGGATAAGAGCTTTTCGGATAGTATTGGTAAATTTGTCAAAGAATTATTTGCTTTAGAATTCTACGATTTTTATATAGGATTTGATTATCTAAAAACTCAACAACTAATGGTTGATAAAAGTATTTTGCCAATAGAATATAATGCAAATAGAAAGCGAAAAACATATAGAGATTTCACCAACGATACTTTCGAACACATTTCAAAGGCGGCATAGGTATTTTCAATGGAAAAAAGTAAATTTCAATTTAAAAATCAGAAAATCGTCCAAGTAGAATTTTCTGTAAATAATAATTTTGATAGATCGCACAACGAAGTTCAATTAGAAATATCTATGAAAGAAAAGCATAAAAAAACATCAACATATCAAGCTTTAAGCGAATTGGAAATATCAGTTTTCAAAAAGGAATTTAATCCTCAAATTCCTTTTTACATTAGAATAATAGTTGAAGGCGAATTTAAGTGGGAAGAAAATATAGATAATAGTGAACAACTATTGAAAATAAATGCACCTGCATTGTTATTGTCTTATGCAAGAAGTATGATTACACAGTTAACAGTTTTTGCAGGGTTTGAACCTTTGATAATACCATTGGTTGATTTTACAAAAAAACCTGATAATGAAACAATAAAATCGTAAATATTTAGTTTGCTCGTATTATTCCCTTATTTCCTTAACAAATTACGAAAGGAAAAGCGTTTAACATATAGACATTTGAGTCTTTACGTGAGAACAGAATTGATGGGGACACAGAATTGATGGGGACGGTGCATGACATTTGACATTTTCAATAGAAGAATCATTGGTCAAGAGACACCATAAGCCATGAGCCTTGAGCAGGGGGCAAAAACAATAACAAATACAGTTAATAGTTGATGGTTGAGAGTTGAAGGCGGGGACGGCACCAGACGACGGGGGCAAAACAAAAACGCTGTGCGCCTTGAGCCATGAGCTTTGAGCATAGAAAAACGGAGAAGGTGCCTGAGGGGCTTGACAAAAATACTATCATATGATAGTGTTTAACAGGAGTAGAAAATTGAAAAAAAAGAAAGAAGAAATAGAGACATTTCTTGAAACTTTTAAAACAATGATGAAAACAATAGGATTCAGATTAATACCGAGAGAGAAAAATCTACAATCACTTGCTATTCTGGAAATAAGTCATGATTATGCTAAAAATGAGATAAACAAATTGACATATAAAAATTATGAATCCGGACCGCTTGCAGACCATGAAAAGAAAAACAAAAATGTGTGGATATTCGGAATAGTCCTTGGGAATAAAGAGGTATATATAAAGTTGAGTGATGATTTTAAACGTGTAGCTAAATGCTTGTCTTTCCACGAAGCTGAAGAAACACTAAAAAAGCCAATGGGAAAAATTTGACGGAGGTAAAAATGAAAGAATATTGTTTTAAATGTGATGATATGATGGATGCAATAGTTAAGAAAAAGAAAGAAGCATTCAAGATTAAGGGGGAACCTATTGAGATATTGAATGAAGTATTGTTTTGCAAAAAATGCAATTCTGAGATGTCAAATGAAGAATATGATTCGAAGAGTCTTGAAAGGGCATTTGCCGAATATAGAAAAAGACATAACATTCTTTCTCCGAAAGAAATAAAGAGCATAAGGGAAAAATATAAAATAAGCCAGAAGGATTTCGCTTTGATTCTCGGATTCGGGGAGATAACAATAACGAGATATGAAAACGGGATGATTCCTGATAAGCCGTATAGTGAGCTTATTAAAATGATGGAGAATAAAGCTAATTTTCTCAAGGCATTGAAAGAGAGCAGGCTATCCGATAAAGAGAAGAGCAGAATTATTGAAAAGATGAGTGTATTTGATGTCAATGATAGCAATGTTAAATCTCTAGAGTCAGTATTTTCAACATTCTTAAAGATAGCCTCGCCTTCAATTCTCATTGAGGAAGCAAAAGCAAAAAAGAGCAAGTCGAAAGAAGTCAAAATAGAGTGCGATTTGGATAGGTGCGAATATGGCAATTTCGGTGAATTTAACTTGGGAGTAGAAAATGGATAGAGAAAGAGAACCCGGAATATTTTTTGAAAAGGTTGTTTTGAAGAAATGTCTCTTTGAAATGCGTTCCGTGAAACAGTCGGAAATTAAAAAGCAAATGAAAATCGATTTTAAAATCGACAACAGATTGAATGATAAGAAAAACATCCTTTTCACTGATTTTAGTGTTGTCATAGGAAAAGATGACGAAGAGATGCCTTTCTTATTGGATGTAGTTGTTACAGGAATTTTTAAAAAGGACGATAAAAATGAGAATATGGATCTTGACACTTTCAGTAAAGGCAATGCGGCTGTTATTTTGTTTCCATATCTAAGAGAGTTTATTTCAAATATTACCTTAAGAGCAGGATTTTCAAATCCGCTTGTATTGCCTCCCATGAATATCGCAAAGTTAATGAAAGAAAAAAGCACCTTAACAACAAAAAAATAATTTTTAAAGACTTGAATGACCGATGGGACCGATGGGGACGGTGGTTGACATTTGACATTCTTAATTGAATTGATTCTGCAGGGCGGACACACAGGTCCGCCCCTACGTTGATAGAATCTTCACATGAAAAATATCGCTAGTCAAATAAATGATAGATTCTTCACACGAGAACAGCGAATAGAGGCGTTCAGAATGACGGACACGGGGATTGACAAAAGAATTAAATTGAATAAAATAGAATAAATATGAACAGGAGGCAAAATGGCAAAGACGCTTACTTTAAGAGTTGATGAAAAAACCTACGGGATATTCAAAAAAGCAGCCGAAAAAGAGAGGCGGAACATTTCCAATTTCATTGAAAATGCGACTTATGAGTACATTGAAAAGGAGATGTATGTTTCGGATGTTGAGATGGAGGAGGTGAAAAAGTCATCCGCAAAGATACGCAAAGCCATAGATGAAGTAAAAAAAGGAAAATATAAGATTGTTAAATAGTTTTGAAATAGCAGAAACTATTTCCTTTGAGAAGGACAAGCAAAAGGGAAAGTATAAACATCTAAATGAAAAACTGGAAAGACAGATCTATCCTCAGTTAAGAGAGAATCCTTTTTGGGGCAGAAACATTAAAAAGCTCAAGGGAGAGTTTGAAGGAATTTACAGATACAGAATCGGAGATTTCAGAATACTTTACTTGATAGACAAGAAACGAGTGATTGTTTTCATGCTGAACATTATTGACAGAAAGGATTCTTACTAGAGGCGGAGGCGAGAATACGCCATGAGCCGGGGGCAAAACAAAGACGCTGTGTGCCTTGAGCCATGAGCTTTGAGCAAGAAAAATACAAAAACAAAACAAATACAAAAGACCGAATAGAAGTATAGAGATTGCTTCTTCGAAGACTCATCGCAATGACCGGAAAAGTTGATAGATTCCTCAGGAAAGAGATAACTGCTGTGTACTTCAGAATGACGGGAGAAAGAGCAAAATAATCAATATTCTATCAATAAAAATAGAAAGAGAGGGCGGGCGGGGAGCCCGTCCTCTCTTGGAGGAGTATGGGAGGTAAAAGGGATGAATGGCTATATAATTACCAGCTTTCCGGTGTAGGTTTTATCACCGAGCTTTGTCTTGACGAAATAGGTTCCCTTTCTTCTCTCTTCGGTCTCAACCTCTATTCTTCCGCTGCCTTCTTTCACATTGCCTGAGTAGATGACTCCGAGGTTTCTGCCTGAGCAGTCATATAGAGAGACGGATATGTCGGAATTTCTCTTTGAGGTGTAAGTGATTCTTATCTTCCCTGTAAAGTATTCGACACAGACATTTTCTTCTGAAGGATCTTTCACAAAGTCCTCAGCCATGTCACTGGGCAGATATGCATCGTCAGAGTATGAAAGGGCGCTTAGACCCCGCGAGTATTCGGTGATAAATATATTCGAGCCGTATCCGAAGACGTCATAGCAGCCGTAAGTAGCATAACTGCCGGATAACACAGGATAGGCTCTGTCCGTGACATCAATGGCGTGAAGGTAAGTCTCTGCGGCCAGATAGACAAAATTATTTCTATAATAGATTTTATACGCCCAACCCGCTGTGTTGAGATACGAAACTATTGTCGGATTGGTCGGATCAGAAATGTTGAAAATCGCTATGCCGTATCCTGTCCTTGCCGCATAGGCATAATCTCCGCAAACGGCAAGCCCCTGTAAAGATGTTGACGATTCACGCAATGCGACTGAACTTGCTGAATCTCCGTCAGACGAAATTTTATACACACGGAGTCCTAAATTCGTAGAGATAATCAAGAAACTGTCCATAACCTGTATTTCCCGAGCAGTGTTGGAAATGGCGGAAGTGTTAACGATATGAGAAGATTCGGGAATTGATACGTCATAGATTGTCAGCCCAATATTATTGAGAGAAAACGCATAACCGTCTTTTACTGCAATATCCTCACCATAGTAAGTTGTGGTGCTCGGGTCTGTGTAAAGATTTACAAGGTCCGAAGGGTTGGAGATATCGACGATACTGATGCCGTAATATGTTCTTAAATAGAGATAATTTCCGTCTAAACAACAGCCCCTTATTCCTTCGTTCAGAGTAATCTGGTCTGTATAAGCAGGAGCGTCAATGTCGGCAAGAGTGAGCGAAATGACATCGCCATGGTCCACTCCCAACGAATAAGCATACCCGTCGGTGGCGATCACTGAAAATGCATCATCCATGCTGTATGTAGAATGTAAAGAAAATGTACCTCCGCTCAACATTACGACTGTGAGAAGAACTATCGCTCCCAAAAGTCCCTTGTTTCTCATTTCGTCCTCCTTTTTAAGTTTCCCTCATAAAAAGCCAAAAGCGTGCCAGACGATAAATTAATGAATACCGACATTTACACAAGAGAAAGAAAATTTTGAAGGTAATAAAAGCATTACATGTGTCAATTTTCATACACTATGAAATGTCTCGATAAAGATACAGTGTAATGATTGAGTGCTAATCCTTTTCAGTTTCACTATACACTAAACTTCAACAGATTAAAGAGTTAGGAATTGCATAATTTTTGCTGTGAATTACGTCAAAACCAACAGGAGGGAATTATGTTTGAAAAAGAGAATGAAAAAATCGACGAGATACTCGGAGAGATAGACCGGAAAAATGAGGAAAATGAAGCGAATCTGTTAAAGGAGTCGATGAAAAAGAAGAAGAAAAGAGTTCCTTCCAGGGAGATTACTGCTGTTGTGGCTCTTATGCTCTTCATTATTTCAGTCTTTTACAATTATGACAGATATTCAAAATCAAACAAACCGCTTGAAATATCGGATGAAGAAAAAATGGAGTCGATAAAAAATTATCTCTACCTTGTCTCTCAGAAAATAGAAGGATATAAAGAAGAGAACAAGAGACTGCCTCTGACTATGGAGGAGATAATGATTGAGGATTCATTTACAACATACAAGACAATTCAGGATACATTATATGAAATCGAATGCAGGTATGAGAATCTCACTCTGAAATATGTCTCGTCCGAAGACCCGGAAGAACTATTGACGGATAAGATGATAAAAACATTGAACAGGGAGGAAAAATGAAATCAAAGGGGTTTGTCCTTATTGAAACTTTGATAGTGATGATGATAATAGGAATTCTCATGAGTTTTGCTTTGCCGAACTATTTTGAGGCGAAGAAGACTGCTCAGGCGGTGAGGGTGATAGCGGATTTTGAAGCAATAAGAACTGCTGTAATTGCTTATTACGGAGAGAGCGGAGAATTCCCGCCTGACGGCTATCCGGGGGGTGTGCCGAAACAATTGAAAAATTATTTGCCTGAGGGAATGAGTTTTGACCTGAGGCCTGAGCTTGATGTGAGATATGACTGGGAAAACTGGCTTGTAAAAGGAAAACCGAAACACCCGAAGACCAACATTCTGTACGGCGTATCCGTTACAACAAAGGATGAAGCTTTGGTGCGCAAGATAAAGGGTATTTTTCAAAACTCAATTCAATGGTCAATCAATGACAATTATACATTCGTTATAGAGTTCATAGAGAACAAATAACAGCAGACAAATCCCCCTCCGAGGTTAGAGTGCTCTGTTTTTAACGGAAGTACAGGAGGGGGATTTATATTGACTTTTACACATCCTGTGATATTATTCGCTAAAGGAGGCGAAAATGATTTATGTCCGATTGGTATATAATCTCTCCCTTCTTGTTTCAATAAGCATAGTTTCAAGCTTTCTTAATAATTTTAATTTTGGCGGCAAAACCCTGAAAAAAGTATTTCAGGGTTTTCTCTTCGGAGGAGTAGCAATAATAGGGATGCTTGACCCGTTTGTCCTATCCCCCGGAGTTGTTTTTGACGGCAGGTCTGTTGTTTTGAGTCTGGCTTCATTCTTCTTCGGAGCGGCGACTATGGCAATTTCATCGACGATAGCGATCCTTTACAGAATGGTTCAAGGCGGAACAGGAGCATTGTCAGGCTCATTGGTTATTGTATCATCTTCGCTTATTGGTTTGGCATACGGCAGGTTTGTTAGAAACAAAAAACGAAATCCTCGAGTAAAAGACCTTCTTATAATGAGCATTCTGGTGCATTCTGCTATGATATTTCTGATGCTCACTCTGCCAAAGGGGATTTCTTCGGAGACTATAAAAAAAATAATTCTTCCTGTGATGCTTGTTTATCCGTCCGCCGCAGTTCTAATCGGAAAAATATTCATAGACTCGGAAAAAAACATGCAGATGCTGAAGGATCTGAAGAAAAGCGAATTTACTCTGCAGAAAATTTTTGACCTGCTTCCAATAGGACTTTGGTTTGCCGACAAAGAAGGCAAACTGTTGAAAATAAACAGCGCAGGCAAAAAAATATGGGGTGGAGAGCATCTTGTCGATATGAGCGGTTACGGAATATTCAAGGCAAAAAGGCTTCCTTCGATGGAATCCGTGAAACCTGACGACTGGGCAATGAATCATACGATTAAAAGCGGAGTAACCGTTAAGGACGAGCTTTTGGAGATAGAAGCATTCGATAACCAAAAAAGAGTTATTCTGAACTATACGGCTCCGGTTTTTGATGACGACAAATCTCTTCTTGGAGCTATAGTCGTCAATCAAGATATTACCGACAAAATAATAGCCGATGAGCGAATAAAACAGAATGAACGAATACTGCTTGAAACCCAGAAAATATCCAAAATCGGAGGATGGGAGTGGGATGTTGAAAATGACAGAATGTTTTGGACTGAAGAGGTATTCAGAATTCACGGCATAAGCGATGATGAAAGAAAAAACAATTCCGAAGACCTTATACGCAAATCCATACAATGCTATCATGAAGAAGACAGAGAGAAAATACTCAATGCATTTAAAAAATGCGTCAGCGAAGGAATTCCCTATGACATGAGATTCCCATTCACTTCATACGACGGTAAGGAAAAATTCATCCGCACTCTTGCTCATGCCGATATGAAAGATGGCAAAATAGTGAAAGTAATAGGAAATCTGATGGACATAACCGAGCAGGTTAGGGCGGAGGAGACTCTTGCAAAAGAAAAGGAACTGATGAGGCTGACGCTTCAGAATATCGGAGAGGGAGTTCTGACAACCGAAATTGACGGAAAGGTAACAGTAATAAACAAAGCGGCAGGAAGACTGCTGGGTATCAAATTGAAAGATGCAGTGGGAAAAAATATTTCAGAGGTATTCTTTGAAAAATCGGCGGAAGGATACAGAATTCAAAAATCCGCAGTATTTGAAGCCATGAAAGATAAAAAATGCATAGAATATGCGGAGCCGAGAGTGCTGGTTGCAAAAGACGGAAGGGAATATTTAATAAACCAGAGCTGTGCCCCGATAATAGGCAGGGAGAATGAAGTCATCGGAGCAGTACTTGTCTTCAGTGACGTGACGGAGAAGACAAAAATAGCGGAAAACATACAAAGAACAGACAAGCTGACATCACTGGGGACTCTCGCCGGAGGAATTGCCCATGATTTTAACAATCTTCTCAACGGAATTTACGGGTATATTGAACTCGCAAAGAGAAGCTCTCCGGAGAACGGTCAGACAGTCAAGCATCTCAAAGACGCATTGGAGACATTCTCAAGGGCAAAGGACCTTACGCGCCAGATTCTGACCTTCAGCAAGGGCGGTGAGCCGGTTAAAATGAGGGGGTCTGTAGAAAATGCAGTAAGAGAAGCTGTCAAACTCGCTTCAAGCGGAACCGATGCAGTTATAGAGGTAGAGATTCATAGAAACCTCAGCAGTTGTGATTTTGATGAAATCCAACTGCAACAGGTGCTGAAGAATCTTTTAATTAACGCCATCGAATCAATGAATAAGGAAGGCCGGATAAGAATCACAGCGGCGAATGTAAACAGCAGAGACATGCGCTTTGCAAAAGAGAAGAGCGGCGAGTATGTGAAAATCTCTGTAAAAGACAACGGAGAGGGAATTCCGCATTCTGATCTTCCGCGTATCTTCGATCCTTTTTATACGACAAAGAAGGGCGGGACAGGTCTAGGACTTGCAATGGTTTATTCCATTGTTAAAAAGCATGACGGCTACGTCGATGTAGAATCAAGGGTCAATGAGGGGTCCGAATTCACGATCTATCTTCCTGTGGCGGCGGCTCAACCAAGCAAAGCCAGACGAGAAGAGAATCCAGGCATGGCAAAATCATGCGTGGTGCTCATAATGGACGATGAAAAGACCATTATCAATTCAACCGGACAGCTGTTGAAAGGAATGGGTTTTGAGGTGATAACGTCAATGAGCGGAGATGAAGCCCTGGAAGAGGCGAAAAAGTATGAACAGATGGGATGCAAAATCAATGCGGCTATACTTGATTTGACAGTGCCGGGCGGAAGGGGTGGAGCCGACATTATTCAAGAATTAAAGAAAATACTGCCGGAGTGTGCAATAATAGCTTCAAGCGGCTATTCGGAAGACGAAGTCATGGCGCAGCCGAAAAAATTCGGATTTGAAGATTCAATAGCCAAACCCTACAGAATAAGCCAGCTGATTGAAGTGATTTCACGAAATTTAAAATAATCCCCATCTTTCCAAACCGTAATGAAAAAGTGTCAACGGATATATATAAATTATACAATAAAAGTACTTATTGAAGTTGAAAAAATATAAAAATATGATACAATATTAAAATAATGGGGAATGCCAGAGATAGAATGCATAATGCGAATAATTGAATTAACATTTGTAAAACCAACGGGAGTTACGGATGAGCAGATTACACTGTGTGTTTTGCGAAAAAAGGCCTGTCGCAGAGCTTCTTTTAAAGCCGGATCTGCACCATATTACCTGCCGGAAATGCGGATCTTATATCATCGACGCAGTATCATTGCTGAATTTTAAATTTTCCGAATTCTACAAGGAGAGGTGCTCTTTGGCGGCGATTGTGAAAGAGATTAACTGCAGAGGGGAATCTCCTCTGATAGGATCAGCCGAAAAAAAGAATGACAAGGTTCTTACGTTTGCAAAGATGGTCTCAATGGCTCCAAAAAGCATTGACGAGAAGGCGGAAAGAATTGTTTCAAACATGCAAAGAATGGCAGAGAGGGGAAATGAAACAATGACAATTCTGAAGCATGATTTGGCATTCTACTATGCCAAGAGCATTCAGGAGGTCGAGGAGATAAAAAAGCATTTGACTGATAACAATTTCATTGCAATCTCAATGCACAAATCAAAGATAGGCGAGGAAAACAACTACAAATTCAAATTCTTCGAAGATGCGTCATTAACTGAAAAGGGCAGGTCTCTTATCAAACAAAAATATTGACAGTGAATCATTTTTTGAATATCATCTTTGTATGAAAGGGAATAATTCAGAGTACGGATTCAAAATCAAACATTTTGTTTATTTTTTTACCGTTATTATAATTCTTCTTATTCTCTTCACGATTTATTTCATAGCCGAGAGGCGAAATATCGAGAGGCAGGAGTTTGATGATTTAAAGTCCGTCTCCGAAGTGAAGAAAGAGCAGATGGTTGGGTGGATGAAGGAGAGAATCGCAGACGGTGAATATCTGAAGACCTCCGAGTCAGTTAAGAATTTTTTAAAAAACACTGGCGATGAAGATGCGCTTTCGCGGCTAAAGAAAAAACTTGATGTCTTTTCTATCGACAAATCTTACACCAATATAAGGATATTCAATTCGGCAAGAGAGCATCTTTATTCCAGCAGAGTCGATGTGATTGAAATAAGCAAGAGCATATCAGAAAAGATAAACACCGCCATATCAGAAGATTCCGTAATCCTCTCAGATTTCTTCTTCTGTGAATTTCACAAAAAAATCCACCTGGATCTGATTGTTCCTGTAACCGAAGGCGGAAAGGTTCTCGGAATCATTCTCATTGACATTGATCCCCGGCTCTATCTTTACCCGATGATTCAAAAATACACGCTGAAAGACAAGACATCGGAAGTGCTTCTGGTGAGAAGAGAGGGAGACAGCGTTCTCTTCCTGAATGAATTGAGATACAGGCACAACAGCGCGATGAAATTGAAAATAAGCCTTGAAGAAAAAAATATCCCTGCAGTTAGAGCAGTTCTTGATGAAACAGGTTGCGTCACCGGCGCGGATTATGCAGGAAAAAAAGTATTTGCCTATATAAGCAGTGTTCCGATAAGCGATTGGCATATGGTTGCAAAAAAAGATGCATCCGAAGTTTACTCATCAATATCATCAAAGCTTCTAACAGCTCTTCTCTTTATGCTTTTTATCCTTGCGTTGGTTTCGGCTGTAATCTTCTTCCTCTGGTACAGAGAAAGAACCAGACATCTGCTGAAAGATTTAGAGAACCAGAGAAGCATTCAGGAAAAAAACAGAGAACTTCAGGATGCTGTTTATCAGCTTGAATCTGCCAATGAGGAATTGCAGGCGTCGGAAGAGGAGCTTATCGCCGCAGAAGAAGAACTGCGCACTCAGGTCGAAGAGCTTGAGACAAGCCAGCGCTCCCTCCTCGAATCCGAAGAAAAATTCAGAGTCGCCCTCAAAAATGCCAATATAACGGTTTTTACCAACAACAACAGGCTTGAATACACTTGGATTTACAACCCGCCGGCAGGAATCATTTCATCTGAAATATTGGGGAAAACGGACTATGACATTTTGGAGAAAATGCAGGCGCGGAAAGTCTCTGAAATAAAGGAGCGTGTTTTAAAGTCCGGAATAGCGGAAGAATCTAATTTGGAATTAATTTTTGGGAGCAAAAAGAGGTATTTCACCTTCAATGTAGAGCCGATTTACGACAAAAACAGAAAGATAACAGGCGTATTGTGCGCCGCTATGGACATAACCGAAAGAAAAGCGATGGAGGAGGAGCTCTTTCAGGCATACAAAATGGAGGCGGTGGGACAGCTTGCCGGCGGAGTGGCGCATGATTTCAACAACATGCTTGCTGGAATAATGGGAAGCGCCGAAATGCTTCAATATAAGCTTGCCGGAGACGAAACGCTTCTTGTTTATGTTTTCAACATCCTGCGCGCTTCCGAGCATGCGGCTCGTCTGACAAGCCAGCTTTTATCTTTCGCTCGGAAAGGTCAGTACCAGAAGATACCGGTTTCAACCCACAGAATAATCATTGACGTAGTCAATATGCTTGAAAACACGATTGACAAAAGAATAAGAATAGAACAAAAGCTCAATGCAAATCCAAACACTGTTCTCGGAGATCCGACGCAAATTCAGAATGCAATCTTGAATCTCGCGATTAATGCAAGGGATTCTTACTGCTCTGAGGGCGGAGTGATAGTCATTGCGACAGAGAAGGCTGAGCTCTCGAAAGAGTACACAGAAAAATACAGAAAAGACATAAATGCCGGAGATTATGTGCTTATAAAGGTTATTGACCGAGGATGCGGAATGTCTGAAGAGGTAAAAAAACATCTTTTTGAGCCGTTCTTTACAACCAAGGAGACCGGGAAAGGAACAGGACTGGGACTTGCCTCAGTTTATGGCATAGTCAAGAATCATAATGGCATAATAGAAGTGGAATCAGAGCCTGGAAAGGGTACGGAGATAAAAGTTTATTTGCCGGTCTCTTCATCCGAACCGGTAGAGAGAGAGGAAGTTTATCCTCTCGGCTCTTTTAACGGGTTGGGCATGACCATTCTCATAGTTGATGATGAAGACCTTATAAGAAAAAACACCGAAGAGGTCCTGTTAAAGTACGGTTACAGGGTTTTACACGCCAAAAACGGAAGAGAAGCTATTGAAGTCTTAAAAAGAAACAGCGAAGAAATCAATCTTGTGATACTTGATATGATAATGCCTGATATGGACGGAAGGGAGACGTTCATTCAGATGAAAAAAGTCAAATTTGAAGTGAATGTTCTTTTGTCAACAGGCTACTCTGCAGACGAAGAGGCTAATAAAATGGTGGAGCTTGGAATAAAGGGATTCATTCAGAAGCCGTTTAAAGCTACTGAATTACTTAAAAAACTGCACGAAATACTGACAAAATCATAAACCTGAAGCAAGAGCAATCTTATCCTTTGAATCTGCCGGCGCGCTTTTTACGGCTCCGGAAGAAAGAATCACTTCATCATTCTCGCAAAGCTGAAGAATGACCATTCCCGTTTCAAGAAGAGACAAACCTTCATCTTTTAATGTGAGTTTGATTTTCCCGAAAGGCTTCATGTAAATCTCTTTTTCAGGATAAACGACGGTGTTATGTTCTCCACTAGGATCAATTAATGATATGCGAAGAATAATCCTTCGGCTTTCATTGCTTCTGTTTATAAATTTGGCTGTTAACTCCTTTTGAAAAGCCATCTCAGTCACTTCAAGGAGGGTCGCCTTAGAAATATCGGAGGATTCTTCTGAGGCGGAATATTCATTGACCGGCAGTTCGACGGAATTTGATACAATCGAGGGCAGTTTAATGACTACTTGAATTGAGGCTGAAGATGAGTCTGCGAATGAATCCGTGCAAAGAGCAATTAGAAGAGAAAGCATGAGAATTTTTTTTGTATTTTTCATAAAGACCTCACTTGTTTGAATATAGAAGGGCATAATCAATGCCATCTGTAAGTGAAGAAATGAAGATGTTTATGGCGGATGAAATTGAAGCCGGAGTAATGTTTTGTTGTCCCTGTAACTGATACATGACGGGAAAGCCCACCAAAAAGGTGGGGCTTTTCCAAGGAGGATTGAAATGCTTGTTATCTTAATACAACTATCTTCTCTTTAAGCAGTTCTTTCTTTCCGCCGGTCACTCTTACAAAGTATTCTCCGCATGCCAGGTCGCTAACATCAAAAGTATGCCTCTCGAGAGCGGGAGAGAGTTTCTTGTTGGCAACTACTTCGCCGAGTTTGTTTATCAAAGTGGCTTCGACATAATCTTCCTTAGTCGAATAGAGTATTGTTATTGCGTCCTTGACAAGGTGCTCTTTTAAGACCGCAGCGGATTTGATATTCATTCTGCACTCAGGAATGCTCTTTTCCTGAGATCTCAGAAGCACGCCCGCGACGAATGAAGTATTTCTTTCATCAAAAAGCGTTTTTGAAAATGATATGCCGTTTCCGAAAGAGGAGGATGAGTATGATTCTATTCTGAACAGATTCCCTGCATAATCCCTCACTACGAGCGAGGGTTTCATATTGCCGTAGAAATCAACGGCTATAGGGCATGACATAACCATATCCTCAAGCTGAACAAATTGTGGGAATATAGGCGAAAGCTGTTGATTGTAAACAGCAATTTTGCCTCCTCTGGTGACAAAGACAAAGTCCTCCGCCTTGTCTCCGTTGAAATCATAAATCAACAGCTCATTGTATGTGTTCATCTGTTCATTTGTCGCCGCAGTAGACATCCTTGCTCCTGAGTTGTCGACTACGCATATATTGCCGTTTATATCGGAAAAAATCATTTCCTGATTTCTGTCTTTTCCTATGTCAAATATCCTCGGCGTGTGGTATATCCCGGCCGCGCAAGTGTGAGGAAAGCCGTCTCTGAGCGCTCCATACTCGTTCACAACGTAGAGTTTGCCGGAAGCTGTTCCGAGAACAATGTCAAGGCAATCATCAGAGTCGATGTCTGTAAGAATCATCGGGGTGACGGTTACAAGTCCTATCCTGTACGGAAATCCGCTTCTCTCAATGCCTGCGAAATCATAGGAGTAAATATTGCCGTAATAATCATTGGCAAAAAATTTAGAATCAACTTCGGATACTGCTATTCCCCATACATTGATAATGCTTTTTGCCTGCCAAACGCTTGAACGGTCATGGTTGACTGCCGCAAGAACCTTTGACGTTCCGAGAAGAACCTCATTGTAATTGTCTGCGTCGATGTTCGCAATTACAGGAGATGCCGTGAGCACACCGAGAGAGCATATCGGAATAATTCTTCTTGATGCATCCATAGGATTCAGAATAATGAAAGCCGTTGTCTCCGAAAGAGCGGAGCCGTTTCCGATTACTATGTCAGGATATCCGTTCATGTCAATGTCTCCTATTGCCGGAGTTGTTTCATTGTGAGGTGTTGTGAAGAGGGTGAACGGGGTTATATCATTAAGGTTTTCATCCAAAATAAAGAACTTTCCGTCATCCGCCACAAGCACTATGTTTTTTGCTCCGTCTTTGTCAAGGTCGCTGGCATTCATTGAAGATCTTGCATAATATCTCTTTCCGTCGAGAGAACCGTAAAAAGAACCGCTCGTCTTAACCGTCGATTTGTATGACTTAGAATAAGTTACAGCCGCCACTGTGTTTGAAGTGTCCACTATTCTGTCAAGATTGTCTTTAAAGACAGCGTAATAATAACTGGTTCCCAGGGGCGCATTAAAATCCTTGAACAGAATTTCTCCCGGTTCAAGAGACGCCGCAATATAATACTCTCCAGAAATAGAATTTAACCTGTATATTTCCGTTCTGTATTCCGACTGCCTGAAATAGACGGCGGTGTGATTCAATTTCACGGATGAAAGTATTGTAATTTCAGTATCTGCAGGCATACCCCGCACAATAAGCGTCTCTTCGCGCATTTTATATGAGAAAATTATCTTGTATGTGCTCCTCTCTATTGTGCTGTCGCTTCCGCCGCGTTTCATTTTTATTGATCTCAGAGAACAAAAGCGGCCGTTCCACGATGTTATTTCATGGAGAGAATCAGAGACGGTAATACCCTGAGTAAGAGAAGATATCTTTACAAATACCCCGAATAAAGTGTCGTCAGAGCTTTTTTCGAGCAAAATGGAATCTATGAAAGGATTGTCATTTCCTGCAAAGAAAACCGATGCGACAGAGAATTTCTCCGGTTCGAGGGTGATTGAAAGGGAATCGCTCCGTGTGAAAGAACCGAAACCGACTTCAAACCCTATTTTTTTGACTGTTTTAATCAGGGGATTTTTATAATAGTAAAGAGTGCATATAATCTGAACGCTCCCGTTTGGAGATACTGTCAAATCAAAAATGTCTTTATTGAAAAAGAAGAGCGAGTCATCCCCGCCGGCATGCACGTGTTCAAGAAGCAAAGGCTCGCTTGAACGGTTTTCTATCAAAAAGCCGATAAGCCTGTCTTCAATAAGAACCGGAGATGACACATTGAACTGACGCTCACCTCCGACAAAGAACGAGCCGTCATAGGGAATGTGATTTTTTAGAGAGACTCCTATCCTGACGTTTCCGCTGAGCATTCCGGGAAGAACGCATATTCTTCCGTCGGCATCCGTAAAGAATCTGAGATATGAAGAATCATCCATTAAAACAATTTTTGCTCCCCGGACGGGAGAATCTCCGGACAGAACGGATATTCTTACCGTGTCATAAATGCTGAAGGTGTCAAAATACTCAACATGAAGTTTTTCCGGAGGACGAGTATAAACAGGCATAGTCGAAAATCCAATCATGTTGACTGCGACCCTGAAGTATATGCTGTTATCGATAAGAGCGAATCTGAGCGCATCGCCAGTGAATGATGATGAACTGTCAAGAATCATCTTCCAATATCTGTTCATAAGACCTTGAGAACCTGTCCATCCGGTTCTTGTGAATCCGACTATATTGGATACACTGCTCTTCATAGATTTCAGAAGACCGTTTGAAGCGGAATTTCTGTCATAACCGTTCGCCGAGCATCCCATTGTGAACATTATCGAATAAACGGAATCGGCATTGGAGAGGTAAAGAGTGTCCCAAGAACTGTACTCGGTCTTTGTGTCCAGATTTCCAGTGCCGAGAAAAAATTCTCCCGAGTGATCTATGTGATTGATATAGTGATAACCTTCGGATATCTCAATGATGAAACTTTGTCTGTTGAGCTGGACGTCTCCGGAGTATGCGGGTTCGTCATTGAATGTATCGCAAACCGGAGCGTAAAGCTTTCTGTTGACCAGCTGAGAAGAAGCGTTCATCGCGATTATCATTTCCGACATCAGCTGACCGCTTCCGTCAGTCAAGCCGCTCAACAGAGAAGCTCCCATGTGCAGAAAAGAAAAGGTTTTTGAAGCATTGTTGGAGAATACGTATCTGAAGTATTTGCTTAAAATGTTTTCAAGCTCTTCTTCGTTTGAAAAAGGAATCCGAGAGACGGCTATATCAGGAAATCCGTCTTCAATATCGGACATAAGTTCGCCGATCTCATCGTCTTTGTCCATATTCCAGTTTCCGTTCATATCCGCATAGTACAGGTCTGTCGGAATGTAACCGATATGATAGTAAATTGAAGAAAAGGAGAGCCGAACGGGCACTATTTCCGTGCCGCCGGCGATAAGAACGAATCTTATTCCCTTTTCCGCATATTGGCTCTTTATGTAATTTCTTATTTTTTCCTGCTCATCCGCCCCCGGAAACAAAGAGTAAATAGATTCTGTCTCTGTGATGATGGTTTTTATCCCCATCAGATTTTCATGTTCGCAGAACGATTCAAGGAGAGGGACATAATGAGAAGATGTTATGATAACCATGTCAAGAGTCGCCGTATCGCTCAGACCTTTAGCGTTCCATGATGCTGCGTTCCTAGCATCAAAATCAAAGATGCTTTTCTTTGTTTCGCTCTCCAGCTCCTTGTAATTTATTGTGACTTTTGCGTATGCGACGGTGTCCGAACCTGAAACAGGCGAGAATGATATTATTACGTAAGTGCGGTCAGTCAGTCTGCCTGCCGTGTAAGAGATATGGCTCTCCTGTGTTTTGCGATAGAATGAATCTGCCCCGGATGTGGAGTATTCCGGTTTTGGGTTTGCGGGCGGGAGAAGAAGGTCGGGATCTTTTCCGAAAACTGCAGTTACAGAGGTTATTGTCGCGCTCCTCTCGATAACCACTCTCTTTTCTATTATTATTTCTCCCATCTCGGTTGAATTATAATAAAAATTATTTTTATTGATCTCTTCAACCACATTGATTTCAATGGTAGCTTCGCCTGCTGAAGAGAATCCGAACAACACTAGAAGAGCTAACAGAAGCGATAGAGTTTTCATTTTGACTTCCTCCTTTGATGTCTCAAGCAAAGTCAAAAAAAATGCCAGATGTAAGTTTTGATAAAACAATGGGATAGAGAGTTGGAACTATGAGTATCTGTCATGCCTGTATTACAACCGAATATACTAGAGAAGAAATTCGGTTAGCAGATGACGGTGAAAACGACATATCCAATCTGCCTTGCCACCACTTGACATTTTTTTTATTTTGTTCATAATCATATAATTATGAAAAAAATAAAAGGAGGATTAATGAGGTATATACGCTTCATTATGGCAGTTCTTGCCGTAGTTATGATTTTTGCTTCATGCGAAAAGAAAGTTTCGCGCCTTCCGGAGAACGGAGAGGCGGGCGGAGAGATAGTCGTGGGAATCGTGGGAGAACCGGAGAATCTTACTCCGCTCTATCCCTCGTTCATCTATCATAATGAAATTACAGACATGATATTCCTGCCGCTTCACAAGAATGACGTCAATGACAGGATAGTGCCTATGCTTGCAACCTCGTGGGAGTATTCCGAGGACCTGAAGAAGATAACGTACAATCTGAGAAACGACGTTGTCTGGGAGGACGGCAATCCGGTCACCGCATATGACGTGGAATATACTTTTAATGCGATGAAGAACCCTGCCAACAATTACCCGCTTATAATGAAGCTTCAGAACATTGACTCCGCAAAGGCGATTTCAAATACAAGGATTGTCTTTTTCTGCAATAAGGTCTATCCGATGGCTCTCTTTGACTCAAACATAAAAGCCCTTCCCAAGCACCTGCTTGAGAATGAGAAGAATCTTGCCAATGCTCAGTTCAACAGAAAACCTGTCGGAAACGGACCGTACAAACTCGACAAATGGGAAGCTTCAAAGTATGTCTCCCTTTCAAAGAATGATAAATACACTCTTGAAGACAAACCCTTCATAGAAAAGATAGTATATAAAATTTATTCTGACCAGGGCGTGATGTTTGAAGAGATAAAGAAGGGAATAGTCGACATAGCGTATGACATATCCCCGGAAAGGCTCTCGGAGCTCGGCAAACTGAAGAATGTGACTCCCGTGAGCAAGAAGGGAAACACCTATACGTATCTCGGATTCAATGCATCAAGACCTCCGTTTGACTCGAAGGATTTCAGAACAGCCCTTTCAATGCTCATTGACAGAAGTGTGCTCATCAAGAACACCCTTCAGGGAAACGGAATAGCAGCCAATGGCCCGATAACGCCTTCATTCTGGGCTTACTCGGATGAGGTCAAACCGGTTGAGTATAAAAAAGCGGATGCCATGAAGACGATTGATGCAGTGCTTAAAAAAGACAAGAAAGGGTATACGTACAACCAAAAACCCTATGTCTTCAACATAATAACTGACAGAAATGACGCGATGATGGTCAAAGTGGCAAATGAAATAGGCCTTCAGCTCTCCAATGCAGGGCTCACAGTGAAGGTGACAGACCTTCCCTCGGATTCACTGATCATAAAGCTCTTTACGAGGGACTATGACGCATACGTCCTTTCATGGCAGGTGAGCGATGACTTCAATCCCTTCCCGTTCTGGTCATCAAAGAAGGATGTAGGCAGATTCAATTTCGTAAATTACTATAACGGAAGCGTTGATTCTATAGTCAACCTCGCAATGACAACAATGGATAAAAATGAGGCATTCGGCTACTGGAAAGAGTTTCAGAAGATAGTGGCGGAAGACCAGCCATATGCCTTCCTATATGTCCCCAACAGAACAATAATAGTCAACAATACATTGAAATCATTTGAAAACGTCTATGCAAGCGCGATAGAGCCCATATCAAACCTCGACGTATTCTTCGTGGAGAAATCAGGCCAGAAGAAGGTTGACATGGCTATGTTTGTCAAGGCGGAGGTCAAGGAGGAAGAGGAGAAAAAGACAGAGGTGAAGAAGACTGACGCAAAGAAGACGGAAGTAAAGAAAGAAGAGCCGAAGACCACCACTCCCGCGCCGACTGCGGCACAGCTTCTCTCCCAGCAGGTCTCCTCTCAGAACACTCCTGCTCCTGTTGACACTGTCAAGAAGGAAGAGGAGAAGAAGCCGGCTGTTATAGTCCAGCCCGCTCCGGTAAAGATAATTCAGCCCGCATATCCTGATGCCGCCAAGAAGATAGGAGCAGAGGGAACAGTATATGTAGAGGCGATAGTGGGCAAAGACGGAAAGGTTGTCTCGGCAAAGGTTATCAAGTCCCTCAACCCGGCGTGCGATGAGGCGGCTGTCAATGCGGCCCTTAAGGCGGTATTCAATCCGGGGACAACAGACGGAGTACCTACTGAGATGAAGACGACAATCCCCTACAGGTTCAAACCGTAATGGCGGATTATGATTTGAGCTCCCTCATGGAGCTTCTTGGAAATGACGAAGAAGCCCTCAAAGATATTTTGAGGGCTTTTCTTTCAGATTGTGAAAAGTATCTTTCGCCTCTTGAAGAAGGCGTTGAAAAAGAAAATTTCGAGGAGATCCGAAAGAATGCGCATGCCATGAGATCCGTTGTGGGAAATTTCAACCTGAAAGAACTTTATGATGAAGCGACAAATCTTGAAACTGCAGGAAAAGAATGCAAAACCGACGGGTTAAAGGATGTTCTTGAAAAATTCATTTCAGGAATTGGAGATTTCAGAACGTGGATAAAGAAAGAGTATGAAATATGAAAAGAGCCCCAAACGGGGCTCTTTTCTTATGCGAGAACAAATGATTGAAAAACTTATTTGCTTTCCTGCTCTTCCTGATATTTTTTGGACTCTTCAACCACCTTTGCCACTCTGTCGCGCGGAACCTCTTCATAGGTGTCGAATTCCATCGTGAATGTTCCTCTGCCCTGAGTCATTGACCTGAGTTGAGATGAGTACTGGTACATCTCTGCCTCCGGAACGGTCGCCTTTATCTTCTGGTACCTTCCCGCATGCTCTGTTCCCAGTATTCTGCCTCTCCTTGAATTCAAGTCGCCCATTATGTCTCCCATGTAGTCCTCAGGAACTGTTATTTCAACCTTCATTATCGGCTCAAGGAGTATCGGGTCTGCAAGGGGCATCGCTCCTTTTATAGCAAGGGAGCCGGCAATCTGGAATGCTATGTCAGACGAATCCACGTCATGATATTTTCCGTCATAGACTATCGCCTTTACATCGACTATCTGATAACCAGCTATCGTGCCCTTTTCAAGAGCATCCCTGATGCCCTTTTCGACTGACGGGACGAACTTGGCTGGGATTGACCCTCCGAAGATTTCATTTCCGAATTCAAAACCGGCGCCCCTCGGCTGTGGTTCGAATCTCACGTTGCAGACTCCGAACTGGCCCCTGCCGCCTGACTGTTTCTTGTGTTTGCCTTCTGCTGATGCGGTCTTCTTTATGGTTTCACGGTACTTTATCCTCGGTTTTTCCAAAGATACGTTTACTCCGAATTTGTCCTTGAGTTTATTTATTATCACTTCAAGGTGTATGGTTCCGAGTCCGTGTATGAGGGTCTGTTTCACCTCAGGGTCAAAATTGAAATAGAATGACGGGTCCTCTTCGTGAAGTTTGGAGAGTCCGTTTGATATCTTCTCTTCGTCTCCCTTTGCAAGGGGGAGTATTGCCATTGATACGTTTGCGTGAGGGAAGTCTATGGGAGCGAACTTGGCATTGAGGTTCTTGTCGCAGAGAGTGTCAGAGGTCTTAGAGCCCTTAAGCTTCACAAGGACTCCGATCATTCCGTTTGTCAGCTCGTCAATCTCCTTCCTCTCCTTTCCGGCAGAGATATACATCTGGTTGACCTTTTCGGATATTCCCTTTGCGGGATTGAATATTTCAACGCCGCCCTTCAGAGTGCCTGAGAATATCCTCACAAAGTTCATGTCTCCTATGTGCTTCTCCACGTTTGTCTTGAATATGAATCCTGCGAACGGGGATGAAGCATCAGGAGATGCAGGGTACTTGTCTGACGCCTCCAAGGGCTTTCTCGGCGAAGCATCCGAAGGCGAGGGCAGGTAGTTTGTCACTGCGTCGAGTATCAGGTCATTTGCTATGTTCTCCAAAGAATCCGTGAAGCATATAGGGTACAGCTGTCCTGATTTGACTGCATTCAAAAATCCGTTGTTTATGTCCTCCTGCGTGAGCTTGTCCTCAAAGAACTTCTCCATAAGCTTCTCATCTGATGATGCTATCGACTCGAGGAGCTCCTTCTTCATTGACTCAACCTGCTTTTTCATATCGTCAGGTATAGCAGTCTCGCTCTTCTTTCCGCCGGAATATGTGTATGCCTTTCCGGAGACAAGGTCTATGACACCCTTGAAATCAGGACCCTGACCTATGGGAAGCTGAATCATTGTGGCGCTCTCAGAGAGCACGTTTTTAATATCGGCAACGACTTTCTCGTAATCGATGTTTTCGCGCTTCATCTTTGAAACTACTAAAAGACCTCCGATATGCTCCTTCTTCATCAGAGCCCATGAATTCTCTGTTCCGAGGTCGACTCCGCTCGTTGCGTCAAGGACGAATACGAATGATTCCACCACTTTTGACGCAGAGACTACCTCTCCGAAGAAATCCGGGAAGCCGGGAGTGTCAATGAAATTGATGGTTTTATCATTCCACTTTATCGTGGCGAGCTTTAATCCTATCGTGATGCTTCTCTGTATCTCATCCGCATTGTAATCAAGCGCAGAGTTCTTCTCATCAACTTTATTTAGACGGGTCGTCTCCTTTGAATTGAACAAAAATCCCTCTCCGACGCTTGTTTTACCTGCGGAACCGTGGCCGACGAGAGCTATGTTCCTTATGTCAGACGTTTTTATATCAGCCAAAATATCCTCCTTTTGGGTAATTGCTATATAAAAAAAACAGATAAATTATTTTATCTATATTTCCCTTTAAGTCAAGAGGAAAACAAAAGAAGCCAAGGGGGTGAATTTGAATTTACCGGATAGTAGAATATATTTTTATTGATTTGAATAAAAAAGGGTGTTATAATTATTTCAATGAATTGGAGGTTTATATGAAGAGGATAATTGTTGTTACGGGGGTTTTGATTATTTCAAACATTCTATTTGCAATGCCTGTATCAGAAGTGCTGAACAGAATACACAAACAAATTTCAGTAGAACAAAATGATTTTATCTCTTTCCCGAAGGATTCTTATGCCATTGCTGCAGGAATGAAGGGAATTCTTCATCTTGGAGGGGATTTTAGGGGATTTGCGCCGTCCATGCTGAAAAGCATAAATGTATCATTCGACGGTCAGGCAGTACAGGTAATTTCAGGCAAATACAGCGGAGCAACTTTTGAAGGAGTATATTATACTGTCTCTCTTGATGGCGGAGCTACATGGAGCATTCCGGAGCTTATATCAAGCGCATCTCCTTTACTGAGATGTTACTCGGAAATAACTGCTTCAAGCGGAGATTATCCGTATGTAGTTATGAATTACAGGACCAATGATTACATTGGAGTTTGGTTCACAAGGGATTCTCTTGGAGCCGGGCAGAGCGGTTGGTCTCAGCCGAGTTTAATATCAGACACTATTCTTAGCGAAGGATATCTTCCATCGATAGCAGTTAACAGAATCGGCGACAAAGTGGCTTTTTTATCACGCGATATGACAAACGGATTTGGAAGTAATTACTCAACAGATTATGGGCTGTATTGGCATGAATATGGACTTCAAAATGAGCTGAATACGGATACCGTCAAGTACGCAGATATTTCATGCATCAGATTCGGCAAAAATGATACTGTTTTCGGATTCTTCGGAATGACATGGAAAGGAGAAAAGAGATCAGATGTTAACGCTTCAGGAGTTGGTACTGCAATACTCAATGGTTATTCATATTCCACTGACGGGGGAGCAAGTTGGAGCATTAGTCAAACCCCAATGTGTTCTCCTGATCTGTTGCCGGATATCCCATCAATCAACGGGGACACTTTTTATTATTATCTTGATACAATCAAAGGAAACTTCATTGCAGATTCTTTACGGGTTGCAGCATACCTTGATACAATTACCGGTTTTTGGAAAAACAGTTTGGGCGAATATATAGGAGATGAATTTGGCACGTGGTGGTATTGGTGGGATGCACAATATTTTGGAGTAAACGGATCGGTTTGTATGGCGGTTCCGATTTCAGAGCTTTTTGTGGATTATTATGTTGGCACTTCCGGAGACCTCTATACTTTTATTTGGCAGGGGCAGTCAATTCTTTTCTATCTGAAAGATGATATCAATAATAAATGGGAAATGTTTCATTTTGATGTTCACGACGGAGATATTTTGGATTCAACAGGCAAGACAGCCACATGGAAAGGAAACCCTTACAGCGCCAATATAACTTACAGTCCTGCAGATGACAGTTATTATATTATTTATCTTGATTATGCAGATACTGCAACAGGCGAGAATTCTCTTGAAGCGCTAAAAATAAATCTTTACTGTGGAATGGATCCAGACGATCCGTTTTACAGGTATGTGAATGTCGATACTATGACCCTCATAAGCAATATAGCCGCATATACTATAGAATCATCACAATATGTGGATTTTGACGGTTATATTCACATAGCCGCATCTTCAAATTCACAGGATTCAATTTATTATAAAAAAATCTATACAGGACAGGAATGGTACATGGGAATGGAAAATGCATTCAAAAAAACAATTGAATTTAATAACGGAATTTTTCTAACAGATGACCAGATAATTTGGAACGCAAAAACGAGAGGCTATCTCACTATTTATGATGTTTCAGGAAGAAAAATAATGTCCGAAGAATCAACTGGAAAGAGAAACAACAAAACGAATATTTCACATCTAAAGAATGGTGTCTATTTCATAAAACTTCAAACCCCCGATCAGACAATCACGGAGAAGATGGTTAGGATAAAGTAGGAAAAACCTATTAGTTGTCCCTTATTCGTCTCTGGTCATCAGGCCTATGATAACCTTTGCAGTGCGGTAGAGGTCTTCAATCAGTATATATTCATTTACTGAGTGGACGTCCTTCATTCCGCTTCCTATTATCACAGTCCGTATCCCGTGCTCATTGAATATGTTGGCGTCAGAGCCGCCTCCTCCCGTAAGTATCCTGTACGGTATCTGCGCTTTTTTATATACGTCTATAGCTCTCTGCAAAACAGGTTCTTCCTCCCTGACCTGCATCGACGAGTATTCCTTTGTTATTCTAACACTGCAGTTGGCTGTTCTGACACTCCCGTCAGGAAGAGTTATCCTGTTCTTTGAGACAGCCTTGTAAACCTCTTCGCGTATTTTGGCAGAATAGTAATCAAGCCTCTCCTCGTCATGGCTCCTCACTTCTCCTTTTGCCATGGCTCTCTTGGCGACAATATTGGTGGCGATGCCCCCCTCTATAACTCCTATGTTCGCAGTTGTTATCGAGTCAATCCTTCCGAGCTGCATGTTTGAAATTGCATCTGATAGAACCTTTATCGCAGATATTCCCTTCTCAGGCGACATTCCCGCATGGCTCTCTATGCCGTCGATTTCAATGGTTATGGAGTTCTGCGAAGGAGCGCGGTTGAATATTCCCTCAACGTCTTCAGAGTCGATTGCATACCCCTCTTTCGCGTGTATCATTGAAAAATCAAGGTTCTTTGCACCCTTAAGCCCTATCTCCTCAGCTACAGTGAGGACTATTTCAATGTCAGGCACGTCAAGCTCATTCTCTTTTATATATCTCAATGCTTCAAAGAGGGCGGCGATTCCCGATTTGTCGTCAGCTCCCAAAACCGTAGTTCCGTCGCTCTTTACTTTATCATTTTCAATAATGGGTTTAACGCCTATTCCCGGCTTTACAGTGTCAAGATGACAGCAGAAGAGGAGAGATTTTTTTCTGTTGTTCCCGCGGTATTTCGCTATTATGTTTGACTGATTCGAATTTATTTTTTCGCCTGCCTTGTCTTCATAAACTTCAAGCCCCATATCTTCGCGCAAAAATTTTACGCAGTATTCACCCATCTTCTTTTCATCAAGGGATTCCGAATCGATCTGCACCATCGCGAGAAAGTCCTTTAAGAGCCGTTCTTTGCTGATATTGTACATCTTCTCTCCTTTGTTTCTTTAGTTATAGAATATAAACATAATATTGTCAAGAGCTTGCATGCAGAGACTTGAAAAAAAAGCTCTTAGCGGTATAATTACACAGGAGGTATCTATGAATTATCAGAAAAAAATTCCGCGCACCCTTCTATATTCTTTAATAGCATTTTCATTCAGCTGGCTTGTTTTTTTAGTGATACTTTTTTCCGGGATTCCCTTTGATTCTCTCTTGGCAGGCATTCTTCTGATTGTCTATATGTTCGGACCGTTTATAGCATCATGGTTCGTGACATCAGTCGTGCATAAAGAACCACTGATAAAAAATCTGGGAATATCATTCAAAATAAACCGCTGGTTTTTTGTCTCATGGCTCATAATGATACTTGCGGCTCTTCTCACAATAGCAGTCTCAGTTGCTCTTCCCGATGTGTCATTCTCTCTTGGAATGGAGGGGTTCTTTGCAAAGTATGCAGACCTCATCAAGGGAGAAGAGGCATTGCAGATGAAAGAGCAGATGGAGAACAACAAACTGCTCTTCTTCTTTTTGGGGTTTGCGCAGATTCTCTTTGCAGGAGCCACAATAAATGCTGTGGCGGCATTCGGCGAAGAGGCCGGGTGGAGAGGGTTTCTGATGCATGAGTACAGAGACAGGAGGTTTATTGATGCAACGCTGAGAATAGGGCTTTTATGGGGTGCTTGGCATGCTCCCATAATTGCAATGGGGCATAATTATCCTGAGCATCCGATAATAGGAATTTTCATGATGACAGTGTGGTGTGTCCTGCTATCATTCATATTCGGTTATCTGAGAATCAAATCGAAATCAGTGGTTGCATCCGCAATACTCCACGGCACTTTAAATGCGGGGGCAGGGCTTGCCCTTCTATACATCATTGGAGGCAATGACCTAACTGTGGGTATGACAGGTCTTTCAGGATTTGCCGCCCTTCTGATAATAATAGGAATAATATTTGTTTATGATATTTTTATTTCAAAAGAGAGGATATTCTTCTCTGTTATGTCTGAAAAATTATGAGAAAGATTCTTTTTACTGCGTTTCTTATTCTACCGATTATTCTTTTAAGCCAGACTGACATGGGTGACTCCGGAAGAACTTCAATACATGAGCTTCAGGCAAAGTCATACGCAGATTCTTCTCAGGAGGAATCACCCGCGCAAAAGGACCCCGGAAGAACCTCTTACATACCTATAGCAGTCGGAGCTGTATTCATAATCCTCTACGCGGCTGTTAAAAGGAAGAGGAAAAAATGAAAAATTTTCTCTTTGTTCTTCTGCTTTTGTCTCTTTCAATCAATGGTTCAATACATGAAACAGAATATTTTAACAATTTAGCAGATGCCCAATTCGGGCACCCGAAGAAGGTTGAAGTTGAATTGAATGAAAAAACGTCAAAGGGAATGCTATTCAATTATTACGGTTATTTGCCGTACTGGACAGACACTCTCGCATATGCAAATTTCGATTATGAACTTTTAACGCATGTGGCGTATTTTTCAGTAGAACTCAATACTGACGGCTCCATCGGCTCAGTGCCGAATCCTTCAAGATTCACAAAAATATATTCGGAGTGCCACAAGCGCGGCGTGAGAGTGCACATGACATTCACTCTCTTCGGCTCGACAAGCGTATCCAATCTTTTAAACAGCAAAACTGCAAGAAACAGCGCGGTCTCAAGCATAATCGATTTTGTGAATGCATACTCGATAGAGGGGGCGAACATTGACTTTGAGTATGTGACAGCATCAGTGAAGGATTCATTCTCTCTCTTCATTCAAAATCTCGCAGATTCGCTTCATCTCATCTCCTCAGGGAGAAAAGAGCTGTATATAGCGATGCCTGCAGTCCCCTCATGGTATCCGGGATATGATTATGCGTCACTCTCGGATGATGCTGACGGACTCTTCATAATGGGATACGATTACCACTATTCCGGTTCAGGAGAGGCGGGCCCAGTTGCTCCGACATTCAATTCGTCATTCTGGGGATACTATGCTGTCAATACGACAGTGGGTGACTATTTCGACTATGGAGCGAAGAGGGATAAGGTGATTCTCGGAGTGCCTTACTACGGATATGACTGGCCCACTCTCTCGGATGCTTTAAAATCATCTACGACAGGGAGCGGAACTGCAGTATTGTTCAAAAATGCAAAGACAAATGCTCTTTCATACGGGTATGAATTCGATGCAAACTCGAAAACACCCTATTACAATTATTTTTCAGCATCATGGCATCAGTGCTGGTATGATGATTCTGTTTCAATAACGGAGAAGCTTGAAATAGCCGTTGACTCTTCTCTTCAGGGCGCAGGGTGCTGGGCATTGGGCTATGACGACGGAGAGGATGATTTGTGGAATGCAATAAGAAGTTCAATGCAGAGAGTGCCGGCAGAGAACCATTTTGTTGTGAGAGTGGTAAATCCCACTCTCAATGTGAGGGAGGGTCCGTCGACAGCTTACAGAGTTTTAAACACAGCCAATGCAGGAGATGAATTTGTAGCATTCGATTTTGACGGATACTGGTATAAAATTTATTATCCGGCATTGTCATTTCCATACTATGCATACATTTACGGAGGAGACGGTCTATCTGTAAAATACATGGACGGAGACAATTTTTCTCCAGTCGTGAAAGTGACAGCATCTCTTCTCAATGTCAGGAGCGGGCCGTCGACATCATATCCGATTTTAACGCAGATTGCTGAGGGGCAGTGCTTTGCAGTGGAGTCATTGTCAGGCGACTGGGCAAAAATAATCCTTCCGGATTCCAATTCAAGGGGATGGGTATCCTATTTCAGTTACACTGACTATTTTTCAGACATATCCCTTCTCAATGACTGTTTCTTCGGGATAGATTCTTTGGTATATCAAGATACCCTTGATGCTGGAAGTTCATGCACTTTGAGATTCTTTCTTGAAAACTCGGGGTTTGTCTCAGCCGATTCCCTTTTAAAGGCAAAGCTTTCTACGCACTCATTCTTTTTTGATTTGGAAACGTGGGATGACAGCCAGATATCTTCAACTTCCGGATACAACATCCTTCCCGGCCAGAGCGGGATAAGAACAATTATTCTGAAAGCGGGAATTCCTTCAAAGGATACGCTTGTGACTGAGAAGCTTGTCCTAGAAAGAAAAAGCGACGAGGCATCGGATACATTAGAGGTCGAAATATTCATCAGAAAAGAGGGAAGCGGCAAAAGCGAAGAGAGAATTGAATTGAACATGCCTGACAAGAAAGAGGAGAGGTACTCTATCTATGACATAACCGGAAGGATGGTCTTTTCAAAGGATGGGAGCTTCAACAGGAAAGATGTTCCTCTGGGAAACGGAGTCTACTTTCTCATTCTCGCATCAGGAAGGGATATCATCAAAAAGAAGATATTTCTCGTAAGATAGGAAAAAAATATGAACCTTCCGTTTGGATTAAAGCTTGCGCTTGCCTTAATCTCCTCATACCTGATAGGATCCTTTCCTTCAGGGTATCTCTTTTTCAAGGCAAAGACAGGGAGCGACATAAGAGAGCGCGGTTCAAGAAAGAATATCGGAGCCACCAATGCCTTCCTTGAGGGCGGCTTTCGGGTCGGATTTCTCACCTTTCTCTCAGACCTTTTAAAGGGTCTTCTTCCTGTCATCCTCTCATCCCTTCTCTTTCGGGAAAGCGGCATAGAAAGAGAGGTTGTAATGGTTACCTGCGGACTCTCTGCGGTCTTGGGACACATTTTTCCTCTGTACATAGGATTTAAGGGGGGTACCGGCCTCTCCACTTCCGCAGGGGCTGTCATAGGAATAGCTCCCGGCATAGCCCTCCCGTCAATTCTGATAATCATATTTCTCACTTTTATTACCAAAAGACCTGCCTTCATGGTCCTTATTCTCACTTTGATCCTTCCGTTTTATTCTTATTATGACGACAGGTCAATGCTTATAACAGGGATGATGTCTGTTGTGGCCATTATCTATTTTATTATATCAATGACTCACATTAAACCAATGCTCAGGGGGGACGAGTACATTGAATTCAGCTCAAAACTTAAAAGTTCTTTCAAAAAGAAGTGATATCTCCATTCTATTGACTTTATTTTCACTATAATTATAATATTAAGCGTTTTGTGAAAAAAGTAACAAGGATAATGTTGCTTTTTTATGATTGAGATAGGCTTAATAAACGGGTTCTTTGTTCCCGATGAAGCCATATACAATCAAACTTGTCATATACGGAGAAAGAATGAATTTAGCTGAACTTAAGAATCTTCTTAACTGCCCGTTCTGCAGTCAGCAGCCTGGAGTTAAGGATGTAAAATCAATCTGCGCCTCTGACCTGATGAGCGAGGTTTTACTTCTTGCCGACAGGGATTCTGTCATCATAACCAATCTTGTAAACCTGCAGGCGATACGGACTGCAGAGATGGTTGAATCGTCATGCATAGTCTTTGTCAGAGGGAAGACCCCCACAAAGGATATGGTCTCTCTTGCCGAAAAAAACGGAATAACCCTCCTTGTGACAGAGTATGACATGCTCGAAACATGCGGAATACTCTACGGCAGGGGATTGCAGCACAAAAAGGTGGCGCATGACAACCATTGAGCTTGATTTTGAGATTAAGCACAATGACTTTGACAGGGCCGGCTCAGCGTCGAGCGGACTGAAGAATACCCTTAAGCAGATAGGCTATCCTCCCGATATAATTAAGAGGATAGTCGTCTCAAGCTATGAAGCGGAGATGAACGTTGTGGTGCACGCATCGGACGGACATTTGCGGGCTGTAATAACTCCGGATGAAGTCCATGTGACAGTCAAAGACAACGGCCCCGGAATCGAGAATGTCGAGATGGCAATGAAAGAGGGGTATTCGACAGCTCCGGAGAGGATACGGGAGCTTGGATTCGGAGCCGGAATGGGACTGCCCAACATAAAGAAGAATACTGACGAACTTAAGGTTGAAAGTTTTGTTCCCACAGGTACGACTGTTGACTTCATCGTGAGGAGAAGCAATGGATAGAAACATAAAATATTTCCATTCAGTGCGCCTCAGGGAGGATGACTGCAAGGGCTGCACCCACTGCATGAGAAGGTGCCCCACAGAGGCTATAAGGATACGAAACGGAAAGGCATCCATAATCGAAGAGAGGTGCATCGACTGCGGAGAGTGCATAAGAACATGCCCGAACCATGCGAAGTACGCAGTATCCGACACTTTGAAAGTGCTCGAAAATTTCAAATACAAAATAGCAATACCCGCGCCCTCCATTACAGGCCAGTTTCCCGAGCGCCTTGAAATAGCAGGAATCCTCGGAGGGCTTATAGAGTGCGGATTTGATGAAGTTCTTGAGGTGGCTTACGGAGCTGAAATTGTTTCGGATTACATAGCAAAGTACATTGAAGAGCACAAGAAAATAAGGCCATTCATATCATCAGCCTGCCCGTCTGTAGTGCGACTGATTCAGGTAAAATTCCCCTCTCTTATAGAGAACATAATACCCCTCGTGACTCCGATGGACGTGACAGCGATAATGGCAAAGAGGGATGCTGCAAAAAGACTTAATATGAGCGAAAAGGAAGTGGGTGTCTTCTTCATAACCCCATGCCCCGCAAAGGTGACATCAGTTAAGGACCCTGAGGGAGATGAGGTCTCTCCTGTCGACGGAACGATTTCAATGTCTGAGATATACGAACATCTGATAAACCACATAGACAAGATAAAGAAGAGGCCAGACCTTGTCAAGGCCGGTTCAAGGGGAATCCTCTGGGGCAAAGAGGGCGGAGAGAACAGCTCCATCAGGGGAAAGATACGAAAACTCTCGGTTGACGGAATACACAATGTGATAAAGGTCCTTGAAAAGGTTGAGGATGACGACGTGACGCAGTTTGACTACATTGAGGCGCAGGCATGTCCGGGCGGATGCGTGGGCGGAATATTCAATGTGGAGAACAGTTTTGTGGCTAAGGAGAGGATAGAGAATATCGCGCAGACAATAAAAAGAGAGAAAGACGCAGAATCAAAGATTGCGGATTTGAAGGAGAATGAATTTCTTCTGAAGGAGAAACTCCTTCCGAGGCCGATAATACTCGACCCTGACATAAACGCCGCTCTCGATAAAATGGAGAAGATAAAGGAGATTGAGCAGAAGCTTCCGGGACTTGACTGCGGAGCGTGCGGCTGTCCGACCTGCATGTCATTTGCAGAGGACATTGTGCAGGGAAAGGCAAAACTTGAAGAGTGCATAGTGATAATGAAAGAAGAATTGAAGAAACTTGAAAAGGGGGATAAATGAAAGTTTCCCAGATAAAAGAAAAACTGAATCTTGAATACGTTGTGCAAAGCGACAACGAAGCAGTAAGCGGATACGCGTCAGACCTTCTCTCCGTAGTGATGGGAAAGGTGAAGCCCCAGTCGGTGTGGCTGACCGTGCAGACGCACAAGAACATAGTTGCAGTGGCTAAGATGGCTGACATTTCCGCGATTGTCATTTGCGACGGATTCTCTCCGGATGATGATACTGTTGAGGCGGCCCAAAAGGAGAACATACCAATTCTGAAAACCGATAAAGGAGTCTTTGAAATTGCAGGAATGCTCTACGAATCAGGCATCAGATAATGAAGCACAGAATGGACCTTCACATTCACACATGCCTCTCGCCCTGCGGGGACTGGTCAATGTCAGCGGCGGCTGTCGCCAACATGGCAAAGCATATGCATCTTGACATAATAGCTGTGACAGACCATAACTCCATTGCCAACATACCGGCAGTTGCAGACGCATGCCACAAGGTGGGAATAGAGGTCATATCCGGAATCGAGATACAGACAAAGGAGGAGGTCCACCTTCTCGGATACTTTCCGAGTTTTGAAGTCATACAGAAGTTTTATGAGGAGTTTGAAAAGACCCTTCCCTTCATAAAGTGCGATCCGGACAAAATGGGTTCCCAGATAGTGATTGACAAGAATGACGAGGTGGTGCGCGAGGAGGAGAGGTTTCTGGGAGTTTCCAGCTCTCTCTCCGTTGAGCAGGTTATCGACCTGATACACATACACAATGGCCTCGCATTTGCCTCTCATGTGGACAGAAGGGCATTCTCAATGGTATCACAGCTGGGTTTTCTGCCGGAAGGAATGAAATTCGACGGAATAGAGATATACAATTCGGAACTTCCGTACAGAGAGATGTATCCGATAATCTGCTCCTCAGACGCTCATTACATTGATGAAATAGGAAAAAGATACTCCTCATTCTCCATGGACGAGTGCCATGAAGAGCGGGGATTCGAGATATTCAGAGATGCGTTAAAGAAGAAACTCATTGAATGCCATAAAGGAGGATTTTAATGAATGATAAAAGAAGCAGGGAAGATAATCTGAAACTGCTCCTTGAGGAGATTAAGAAGCATAAGAAGGGCCAGGATGACCTTATTGAGGTGCTTCACAAGACGCAGGAGCTCTTCGGTTATATTCCTCAGGAGGCGATAAGCCTCATTTCAAAGGAGCTTGAAGTGTACAGGAGCGTGATATACGGAGTGATAACATTCTATCACTTCTTCACCCTTCAGCCGCCCAGCAGACACACGATAAAGGTCTGCCTCGGAACAGCCTGCTACGTGAAGGGCGCAGACAGAATACTGAGCGCTCTCAAGAAGGAGCTTGAAGTCGAGGTGGAGCAGACGACAGAAGACGGGCTCTTCAAAATACAGGGAGCAAGGTGCCTCGGTGCATGCGGGCTCGCGCCGGTTATGATGGTTGACGAAGAGGTGTACGGAAAACTCACGGAAGATAAGGTGCGCGAAATCATAAAAGAGTACAGGGAAACAGAGGCTGTTGTAAAATAAGATGCGCGATATGTCACTGCACATACTTGACATTGCCGAAAACAGCGTGAGAGCCCAAGCGACAAAGGTGGATATCCTCATTGACGAAGGGGAGATTTCATCATTCATGATAAAGGACAACGGAAAGGGCATGGACGAAGAGACCTTAAAGAATGCTCTTAATCCGTTTTATACAACGAAGACGGAGAGAAAGAAAAAAATAGGGCTCGGGCTTCCGCTTCTTAAGCAGAACGTGGAACTCTGCGACGGAAAGTTCCGCATAGAGTCGGTTCCCGGGAAAGGCACTTCTGTGAAGTGGACTGTCAATACAAGCCACATAGACTCCCTTCCGGTCGGAAACATCGAAGAGACAGTGTGGATACTCATGACAATGTATGAAAACTGCGATTTCTCATTCACTCACAGGGCCGGTAAAAAAGAGATATCGATAGAGAGCAGGGAGCTGAAAGAGGCTCTGGGGACAGACGAATTGAATGATCCGAAGGTATCAATGATAGTAAAAGATTACATAAAAGAGCAAGAAAATATAATAAATAATCAGGAGGCATTATGAAACTCGAAGATCTCAAGAAGATCAGGGAAAAGATGGAAAAATCAACGAATCTCAGAGAGGGAAAGGGAAGAATAAAGGCGGTCGTGGGAATGGGAACGTGCGGAATAGCGGCAGGAGCGAGGGACGTTCTCTCTGCTCTCATGGATGAGATAAGCAAGAGAAATCTCTCAGACATAGTTGTGACCCAGTCCGGCTGCAGAGGTTTGTGCGACGTTGAGCCGATAATTGACGTCTATGAGGAAGGAAAGCAGATGGTCACATACGGCAACCTTACGCCGGAGAAGACGAGAAGGATAGTGGCTGAGCACTTCGTGAACGGAAGCACTGTAACAGAACTTGTTATTTCCTCGAAGTAACGGAGGCATGATGACAAAAGTCTACAGTGTGCTGCTCTGTTCCGGAGCCTCCTGTATATCAAGCGGCGGATTCTCTTTCAGGGACGCCCTTGTTGATGAGCTTAAGAAGAAAAACCTTCAGGATTCGGTGAAGATAGTGGAGACCGGCTGCGTGGGAATCTGCGAGCTGGGACCTGTCGCAATTGTCTATCCTGACGGAGTATTCTACAAAAAGCTCAAACCGGAGGATGCGAAGGATATTGTTTCGGAGCATTTTGAAAAGGGAAGAGCAGTCTCCCGCCTTATGTACAAGGATGCAGTTGCCGACAAGATAATAGAGAAGGCGACGGAGATGCCATTCTTCTCAAAACAGTTGAAGATAGTTCTCAGAAATACCGGAGTTATAGACCCGGAATCCCTTGACGAGTACGTGGGAAAGGACGGCTACACAGCCCTTGCTAAGGTTCTTACTCAGATGAAGCCCGAGGATGTGATAAAGGAGATAAAGGACTCCGGGCTACGGGGAAGGGGCGGAGCCGGATTCCCGACAGGACTCAAGTGGGAGTTCGTAAGAAATTCACAATCAGAACAAAAGTATGTGGTGTGCAATGCAGATGAGGGAGACCCTGGAGCATTCATGGACAGGTCGGTTTTAGAAGGCGACCCGTTCTCTATAATCGAGGCGATGACAATAGCAGGATATGCGGTCGGCTCAAATAAGGGCTATGTTTACGTGAGGGCTGAGTATCCGCTTGCCATAAAGCGTTTGAAAAAGGCGATTGAAACCGCATACAAGGAAAACCTTTTAGGTAAGAACATATTTGAGACGCCATTCTACTTTGACCTTGAGATTCGCGTCGGAGCAGGAGCATTCGTCTGCGGAGAGGAGACTGCTCTGATGCACTCTGTCGAGGGAAAGAGGGGAACTCCAAACACGAAGCCCCCATTCCCGGCCGATAAGGGCCTTTGGGAGAAGCCAACTCTGATAAACAATGTCGAGACGTATGCAAACGTGTGCCAGATAATAATCAAAGGCAGTAAATGGTTCTCTTCAATAGGAACAGAGAAGAGCAAGGGCACAAAGGTCTTTGCATTGGCAGGCGAGATAAACAACACAGGACTCGTGGAGGTGCCTATGGGCACGACTCTCCGCGAAATCATCTATGACATAGGCGGCGGCATGCCTGAGGGAAAGGTCTTTAAGGCGGCGCAGATGGGCGGACCGTCAGGCGGCTGCATTCCAGCTGAGTATATAGACACCCCGCTTGATTATGAGAGCGTCAAGAAGCTCGGCACTATAATCGGCTCCGGCGGACTTATAGTGATGAGCCAGGACACCTGCATGGTCGACCTTGCAAAGTACTTCCTTGATTTTACTCAGGATGAATCGTGCGGAAAGTGCCCCTCATGCAGGATAGGCACGAAGAAGATGCTCGAGATACTTGAAAGAATATCAAAGGGAAGAGCTGATGAGAGCGAGATAGACCTTTTAATCCATCTCGGAGAACAGATATGCAAAACCGCTCTCTGCGGACTGGGGCAGACAGCGCCCAATCCGGTGCTCTCCACTCTCAGATACTTCAAGGATGAGTACTATGAGCACATAAGAGAGAAGAAGTGCCGCGCCAACGTGTGCTTTAAGAAGAAAAAGTAGAAATAAAAATATAATACGGAGGTTTTATGGCAAGAGAGCAGATACTTAAAAAGTACGAGCCGAACAGGGAAAACCTTCTTTACATCCTGCATGACATACAGGATGCGAATGAGGGAAAGTACCTGACAGAAGAGGACCTCAAGGAAGTTGCAAAGTATGTAAACGTGAGCAGGTCCGAAGTGATGGGTGTCGTAACGTTCTACACGATGTTCTCGGTAAAGGAACGCGGAAAGCACGTGGTGCGCGTGTGCGTATCGCCGCCGTGCCAGATGATGGGAAGCGACACTATAATGGGTTACCTTAAAAAAGCTTTGGGAGTCAAGGACGGCCAGACGACGAATGACAAGCTCTTCACCCTTGAGAGCGCCGCATGCCTCGGCGTGTGCGCAGTCGCTCCGGCAATGATGATTGACGAAGAGGTTTACGGAAACCTTACGCCTGAGAAGATTGACGAAATAATAAAAAAATACAGGGGGAAGAACAATGGCTAAGATATTTAGAACGCATATCCTTGTCTCCATTGACCCTGAGACACTGCTTTCAGGCGCAAAGGGGATATACGAAAAATTCAAGAAAGAGGTTGAAGCTTCTAAGCTTTCAAATGAAGTGATGGTGGCAGAGACGGGAAATCTCGGAATCTCGAACAAAGGCGTTGTTGTCGTTGTCTATCCTGAGGGAGTCATTTACGTCAACGTGAAGGCAGACGACGTGACAAAGATAATGAATGAGCACATAATAAAGGGAAGAATCGTTAAAGATCTTGTCTTCTCCGGAGAGAAGGTGTCAGGTTCGTCAGTCAAGATGGAGCTTCCCAAACAGAACAGAGTCGTATTAAAGGGGTCAGGAGAAGTTGACCCGGAATCACTTGAAGAGTACATAGGAATAGGCGGATACGAAGGACTGGGAAAGGTTCTCTTTGAGATGAAGCCGCAGGATGTCATAGACGCGGTGAAGAAATCGGGACTTCGCGGCCGCGGAGGCGCAGGATTCCCCACAGGATTAAAGTGGTCATTCACAGCCCCTCTTCAGGGTGAGAAGTACGTGATATGCAATGCAGACGAGGGAGAGCCGGGGACATTCAAGGACCGACTCATCATGGAAGGCGTTCCATTCCGTCTCATAGAGGGAATGACTATAGCAGGTTACGCAATAGGAGCTTCAAAGGGTTTCATTTACATCAGAGGCGAATACGCTCTCTCGATTGAAAAGGTGAATAAGGCGATAGAGACTGCAAGAAAGAACAACCTCCTCGGCAAAAACATACTTGAAAGCACCTTCTCATTTGACATTGAAGTGAGAAAGGGAGCAGGCGCTTACGTGTGCGGAGAGGAGACATCTCTTATAGAGTCCATGGAAGGCAAGAGGGGAAATCCGAGGAACAAGCCGCCGTTCCCGGGAGTCAAGGGATTCAGGATGAACCCTTCCGTCGTAAACAATGTGGAGACATTGGCAAATGTTCCGGCGATAGCTGTCAACGGAGCCGACTGGTACAAAAAACTGGGAACAGAGAAGTGCCCGGGCACAAAGGTCTTTACCCTTATGGGCGACATTCTCTATCCCGGCCTCATAGAGGTTGAGATGGGAACTACGCTTAAGGACGTTGTCTATAAATTCGGAGGCGGAATAAAGGAAGGAAAGAAATTCAAGGCGGCTCTCATCGGAGGAGCGGCAGGCGCATTCATATCAGAGAAGGGTCTTGACGTAAAGATGGACTTTGACTCGCTCGGTGAATGGGCGGCAGTTCTCGGTTCCGGAGCTGTGCTTGTAATGTCGGAAGACAGAGACCCTGTCGAGACGCTCAATTCCATTCTTGAATTCTTCAAGCATGAATCCTGCGGAAAGTGCTCTCCGTGCAGAATAGGCACGAAGCGCCTTGAACTTATATCAAAGGACATCATGAAGGGAAGAGCCACAGAGGGTGACTGGGAAACGATGAAAGAGCTATCATACACTATGAAGCTCACATCCTTCTGCCCCCTTGGACAATCGCCCTACATACCGATAAGCAGTTTCAGCAAGTATCTTGAAGATGACATGAAAAAAAATCTTAATAAATAAGGAGAATAACAATGATAAAGGAATTGACACTTTATATTGACGGAATAGAAGTCAAGGTGCCTGAGGGAGTGACTATTCTCGAAGCCGCCAAAAAGGTGAGCGTTGAGATTCCCACACTCTGCTACTATAAGGACCTCACCCCCACGGGAAACTGCGGAATCTGCGTTGTCGAGGTTGAGGGCGTGGGAACGCTCAAGAGGGCATGCTGCACTCCGGCGACTGACAAGATGAAGATACACACGAACACGAAGCAGGTTCTCGATGCGAGAAAAACCGTGATGGAGCTGATTCTCTCCAACCACCCGAATGACTGTCTTCAGTGCTACAGAAACCAAAACTGCGAACTTCAGACAATGGCTGAAAAGCTCGGAGTCACAGAGCTTCCGTTCAAAAGATTTGACAGGGATATGCCGCTTGATGACAAGGGATTCATAATAAGGGATTCAAACAAGTGCATACTCTGCGGAAGGTGCATACAGGCGTGCCAGAACATACAGACCGTCTATGCTATAGATTTCATAAACAGGGGATACGACACGAAGATGTCAACATTCATGGACATGCCCCTAAATGACTCCACCTGCACCAACTGCGGACAGTGCGTCGCAGTGTGCCCTGTCGGAGCGCTTTATGAGAAGAGCTCTATAGACGAGGTGTGGGCGGCGATAAACGACCCGACAAAGCATGTCGTGGTTCAGGAAGCGCCTGCAGTGAGAGTCGCGATAGGAGAAGAGTTCGGAATGGCAGAGGGTACGGTCTCATCCGGAAGGATGCACACTGCATTAAGAAGAATGGGATTTGACAGGGTCTTTGACACCAACTTCACTGCAGACCTGACAATCATGGAAGAGGGAACAGAAGTGATAGGCAAAGTAATAAAGGCTTTGACAACAGGAGAAATAGGAAAGCACCTTCCAGTCATAACTTCATGCTCGCCCGGATGGATAAAGTTCATGGAGACATTCTTCGCGGATTTAAGGGAGCACATCTCAACGGCAAAGTCGCCCCAGCAGATGTTCGGACCCCTCGCAAAGACATACTATGCTGAGAAAGAGAAGATTGACCCGAAGAACATTGTCTCGGTCTCAATAATGCCGTGCACTGCTAAGAAATACGAAGCGGCCCGTCCGGAGATGAATGCAAGCGGTTATCAGGACGTGGATCATGTTCTTACTACAAGAGAATTCGCAAAGATGATTCGCCAGTCGGGAATCGACTTCAAGAACCTTCCCGAGGAAGAGGCGGATGAACTCATGGGATTCTACACCGGAGCGGCGACAATATTCGGAGCAACGGGCGGAGTGATGGAAGCGGCTCTAAGGACTGTCTGGTTTGTACTCTCAGGCAAAGAGATGGACAACTATGACATAAAACTTGTGAGAGGAATGGACGGAGTGAAAGAGGGAGTCGTAGAGGTTCCGCTCTCAGAGGCAAATGCAAAGGCGCTCAATATGAAGGTTCTGCCGGTTAAGGTGGCGGTTGCCCACGGACTTTCAAATGCAAGAAAGCTTCTCACAAAGGTTGCGACACAGCTTAAGGAGAAGGGCGCGTCAGAGTACCACTTCATAGAGATAATGGCATGCCCCGGCGGGTGCGTCGGCGGCGGCGGACAGCCTTATGCATGCGAATATGCGGCAAGGGCGAGAAGGGCTGACGGACTCTACAAAGAAGACAAAGAGATGGTCAAAGTGCGCGCATCGCACAACAATCCGATGGTTCAGAAGATCTACAAGGATTTCCTCGGCGAACCCAATTCGCACAAAGCGCACAAACTTCTCCACACAAAGTACGTGGACAGGTCTGACCTCGTATAATAGCTGAATAAATTCTCGGATAAAGGGCGGGCTTTATGCCCGCCTTTTTTATTCGGGTATTGACTTTTAACTCTTTAATTCTTATATTTGATTAATGAAAAAATCTATTCTCTTGTCATTCATTGTTATATTCTGTCTTATATTGTTTCCGCGCGAAATCGTAAAAATATCGTACGATGATTTTCTGAGAATAAAGGATTCAGTGCGCGACCTTGACATAGTCGGATATCAAAAAGAAAACTTTGTTGAGCTAAACCTGAGCTTATATCAGGCAAGTGAAATGAAAAGAATGGGAATAGATATGCAAAGCTCTACCAAGAGCGACTCAAAGGGCGAGTACCTCACTCTTGAAGAATACTACCATCTCCTCGATTCACTCGCTTTAAAGTATGATTCTATTTGCTCTCTTGAAACCCTCGGATTCACCTATAACAACAGACCTCTTGTAATAATGAAGATAAACGGAGTAAATCCCGACGAATATCAGGGGCAGAATGCATTTCTTCTGATGGCTGAGCATCACGCAAGGGAGTGGCAGACGATACCTCTCGCCTTTTTCTTCGCCGAATCCCTTATGGCGTCATTCGAAAGCGATTCTGCAGTGGCAGGCCTTCTCAATTCAAACTTCATAGTCGTTTATCCGATGGTCAATCCCGACGGATACCATTATTCGCACGACGACTTTTCGGGAGACAATTACTGGAGGAAGAACCGCGCGTACAGGGTGGGCAACTACGGAGTCGACCTTAACAGGAACTATGACGGGGGTTGCAACAGAAACATCTCATCCGACTGGGGATATCCTTCCGGAATATCATTAAACCCGACAGACGAATACCTCTATGCAGGGCCATATCCTGCAAGCGAGGTTGAGACGAAGAGCGTCAAAAAACTGATAACAGATTATGATTTTAATATTTCAATTTCAGTCCATTCATATGCACAGGCTTTAATCTATCCGTGGGGCTCCCTATACTCTTCAACCGAGGATGATTCGCTCATCATATCTGTTGCCGAGAAGATTGCAGGAGGGATGAGAACCAATGACGGTGTGACCACGTACGATTATTACCGCTCTGCTGAGATGTACCCGACGACAGGTGACAGCGATGACTGGATATACGGATGGACGAAGAGAGTAAAGGGAAAGACGACAATTCCATACACTCTTGAGGTTGACGTTTCATTCCAGCCCTCAACAGCCACCCTTGACTCTCTCTACAGAAGATTGTACCCGGGTCTTTTAAAGGCGGCCTTTCTGTGCGATTCGGTTGAAGGAAATGCAAAGGAAATGCCGTTAAAGCCGGAACTTTCAATGTCCGGCGACGACTCACTCTTCTGGACGGGAGTCAACAAAGAAAATGCTGATTACTACACAATTTACATTGAGGATGCTCCGCAGTCAGTGACAGATTTTTACAATGACACTTCAAAGTATGACTTCACCTATGCTTCGGTTGATTCGACAGAGTACTACTCTTCATTCGCATCTTTGCATCCGTGGAACGTCTCCGCGTCAGCATCTGTCGTAAAACTGAGAGAGCGTATAAGGGTGAAGGAGAATGACTCACTCACCTTCTA
The DNA here is from genome assembly GCA_028698175.1 of bacterium. GTDB lineage: Bacteria > Hydrothermota > 32-111 > 32-111 > 32-111 > UBA2202. The sequence goes on from JAQVDU010000001.1 coordinate 47,461, forward strand.
CATGAAGTATGATTTGAGCTCCAACAATGACTTTCTTTTTCCTGAGATATCAGAGGATGACAACCTCTATAAGCCGATAGACACGCTTGCGAGATATACCGGAACCGACGCGACCTGGAAGAGGTACGCAATCAATCTTGACGACTGGGTGGGCAAGGATGTCTATATAAGGTTCAGAGCTCTCTTTTCAGGATATCCGTCTTCTTTCGGAGTCTATATAGACAATGTAGATCCCGTCACCGACTCGACATTCACGAGTGAGTTCGCCTCAGGAGTCACTGACACCTTCATTGAGCTCACCTTTGACCCTTACGCATCAGACAATTATCTCTCTGTTCTTCCGCATGCTCCTCTTTTCGGCAACACAGTAAATTCCAAAAGGTTCATGGTAGGCATTGCTGGTCTCTATCCATCTATAAAGGACACAACCAAACTCGATGAGATGAAGATCTATTTTGACGCAAAGGCAAAGATTCTCAACCTGAAAATCTTTTCCAATGACGAGCAGGAGATAAAGTTCAAGGTAGTAAGGGCTGACGGAGCTATACTTCTTTGCAGAACGATAACAGCCCAGAGAGAAGCATCCGTTGACGTCTCATTCCTCAAAAGCGGAAAGTATTTCGTGACCGCAGATGGGAAAAAGACGACAAAGAGCGGATTCATGCTCATAAAGTAGATGACAGAGGAGAGAGTAAGAGTCATAGGAGGAGGATTTGCCGGAAGCGAAGCGGCGATAGCATTGTCAAACCTCGGGGTTCCGGTTCTTCTCATAGAGAGAAGGCCTGACGAAAAGTTGTTTCACTTCAACAACTCGGGAAATTTCGCCTACCCCGTCTGTTCAAACTCATTCAAGTCGGTGCAGATGCAGAATGGTCACGGTCTTTTGAAGGCAGAGCTCTCTGTTATGAGAAGCTCTCTTTTAAAGCATGCGCGAAAGAGCAGAGTGAAGGCGGGAAAGGCGCTGGCTGTTGACAGGGATGAGTTTTCTCTCCTTGTGACGCGGGATATTTCAAACAGGAAGAATATAGTTGTAGAGAGGAGAGTCGCCGATGAGGATGATTTGAAGGGAAGAGCGATAATCGCTACAGGGCCATTCACTTCAGAGAATATCCTTGAATGCATTAAAAATCTTGCCGGGCAGAAACATTACTCCTTCATCGACTCTGTATCGCCCATTCTCTTAGCGGAATCTGTCAATATGGAAAAGTGCTTCACAGCCTCAAGGTACAATGAGGGCAATGACTATATCAACTGCCCCATGACAAAGGATGAGTTTAATGTTTTCTATGACGAGCTTTTAAAGGCGGAGAGGTCAGGGTATGATGAGACGGACAAGGAGGAGTTCTTCTCAGGGTGCATGCCCTTTGAGGAGGTCGCCCGTTACGGCAGAAGGGCTCTTGTCTTTGGGATTATGAAGCCGGTGGGTTTCGACAAAAAATACTATGCCGTGGTTCAGCTGAGAAGAGAGAACAGAGAAGGGACGATGCTCAACATGGTTGGGTTTCAGACTCGGCTAAAGTGGGGGGAACAGGAGAGGATAGTGAGGATGATACCGGGGCTTGAGAAAGCAGAGATACTCAGGTACGGAGTGATGCATAAAAATCCGTATGTTGATTCACCCTCTGTTTTGAATGAGAATCTTGAATTCAAAAACAGAAAGAACCTCTATCTCGCGGGACAGCTGACCGGCTCTGAGGGGTACATGGAGGCAACTCTTACGGGAATCTACGTTGCTCTCTCCGTCTTCTCAAAAATAAAGAAGAGAGAGATGACCCTCCCGCCTGAGACGACAATGTCCGGCTCTCTTTTAAGGTATCTTTTAAAGAGCGAAAAGAAGATAAATCCGATGAATGCCAACTTCGGTTTGCTGAAAGATTACTCAAAAAAAAACAAACTCTTCTATGCGAAGAGGGCTTTGAAGGATATCTGGGAGTGGTACAATGAGAGAACACTCTGAAAATTTCTTAAACTACATAAGAGTCCAGAAAAAATACTCTGAGATGACCCAGAAATCATACTCCATAGACCTTGAACAGTTTCTTGAGTTTCTTCAAAACGAAAAAATAGATTCCATAGAGCAGGTTGACAAGCGCACTGTGAGGATGTTCATCTCCTATCTCTCAGAGAGCGGGATGAAGAAACGCTCCATATCAAGAAAGGTTGCAACTCTCAAATCATTCTTCAAGTTTCTTTCAAGAGAGGGGATAGTCAAAAAGAATCCGATGACACTGATAAAGACTCCTTCATTTGAAAAGAAGCTCCCTGTCTTCGTCTCTGTTGACATAATGAACAGGTTCCTCGACTCAATGAAGAAAAACACATTCCTTGAAATGCGAGACCGGCTGATATTTGAGATGCTATATGCCACTGGGATGAGGTCTAATGAACTCGTATCACTCGACGTAGATGATGTCCTGAAAAAAGAGATGACAGTGAAGATAAAACACGCAAAGGGAGGCAAGGAGAGGCACGTTCCCTTTAATGAACCGACCAAAGAGATTCTTGAAAGCTACCTCTCCCTCAGGAATTCGACTGATAAGGCGCTTATCGTCTCTCTAAGGGGTCACCGTCTGGACAACAGGGCAGTGAGGAGGATAATAAAAAAGAGGATAATTGATTTCGCAGAGATCTCAAACATATCTCCCCACACGCTGAGGCACACCTTTGCAACACACATGCTTAACAACGGAGCAGACATAAGGGTTGTTCAAGAGCTTTTAGGCCACTCTTCTATAGGAACAACTCAGATTTACACCCATACGTCGGTAGAGCGCCTCATAGACGTTTATAAAAAATCCCACCAGCGCTGAATAGTTTTTAAACCCCCGACTTTTTTTAGCCGATTAATATGATTTTTGGGTATTGACATAAATATATGAGAATGTTATATTGAGTCAATAAGGAGGCAGAATGAATAATAAAATCGGCGAAAGAATCAGAAGGGAGAGAGAGCTTGCGGGACTTAATCAGAAGGAGCTTTCAAAGAAAGCGGGGATAACGAATTATCAGACGCTTTTGAAGATGGAGCGGGGGGAGAGAAGGATAACCATAAAAGACATATCTGCGATAGCGAAGGCATTGAATCTCACAGCCGACTATTTCATCTGCACGAATGAGAGACCTTCGTACCCTGTTCTTTGGAAAGGCATGAAGAGCAGAAAGGAGTGCAGGGTCTTTGAGAACAAGCTGACAAAATACACTGACAGGTATTTTCATCTCAATGACATTCTCGGCATAAAGGTGAATGCCTTTCACCCCCTTTCATCAAGGGAGTTCTCGGAGAAATACTCGCCCTATCTTGACAGCGAGAGGATAAATCTTATTTCCAAGCTTGCCGAGGATTTTATAAGGGACTTCAACCTCGGCGACTATCCGGCTGATTCGCTTATGAATGCAATCACAGAGAAGGGCATCATCGTCTTCTCTTTTAAAATGTATGATGCGGGTTTAGCCGCCTGCTATGTCTCCAACAGGGGAGCGTCAATACTTCTAAACAAGGAGGAGAATCCGTGGTCGATTTACTGCAACATATGCCATGAGATATACCACATTCTCACATGGGGCATAAGCGATTTTAAAATGCATGACTACTCGCTCAATACTGATGACATAGAGGAAAAGTTCGCGGACGAATTCGCCGCGCGCCTTCTCATACCGGAGACGACCATAAGAAGGGAGATGAACAAGCTTGAATCAACTGAGGATTTCGACGACCTTCTTCTTTCAAGCCTGGCAGTCAAATTCAAAGTGCCGACCGACATGCTTCTTGAGAGGATAGAATCGCTCAAGCTTGTCGAACGCAAAAGAATAGCAAAAATGCGCGATTTAAAGACTAAGAGCATGGTGTGGAAGGACCTCATAAAAGATTGCCTCACTACAACAAACTTACAGACGGATGAAGAGTACGGGATGTCCTATATTATGCTTGCTTATTCTGCATGGAAGAAGGGCAAACTTACCAAGATGAAGATGGCAGAATATCTTAACAAGAATGTTGGAGAGTTGGATTATTTCCTTGAGAAAAGAGGATTAGCCGATGAACAGCATCAGTAATGAAAAATAAGAGGAAGCGAAAAGTACTTCTTGCCGATGCCTGCATGATTATTGATATGGCGAGGCATGATGCACTCGACTCTTTTTTTTGAATCAAACGATGTTCACGTCACGGAGCACCTTTTTTACGAATGCTCATACTTTCTCGACAGAAGAACCGGAGCAAAGAGCGAAATCAATCTTGAAACGTTTTCAAGGAAAGGAATGATAAAGGTGGAAGAGATGCCGATAAGCGACATCACACAGGAGTTCGGAATGAAGCTTATTGCGTATGAAATAAATGAAGTCGAGATGGGTGACGGAGAGGTTGAGGCGCTCTCATTCATTTACGGGAAGAGGGATTTTCTGCTCTGCACCGGGGACGAAAAGGTCTTTAAATTCATGGCATTTATGGGTCTTGAGGAGAATGCAGTTTCGCTTGAGGAATTGCTTGGTGAAATCAGGGGGTTGCCGATGAGATACTCGGAGTTGATAAAGACTCTTGGTATAAAAGAGGGTCTTGAACTCAGAGAGAGTTTTCTGAAAAATCTAACCTGACCGTGGAGAAAAAATGGCAAAGCTGAAAAAAAACACAAAACTTGATTTCAAACAGAAATCCAACGAAACAAGCATGCAGGCGGGATACGAGTGGCTGATGAGGTATTCGGGAATAAAAACTTCGGAGAATTTCCAGAAAAAGTACTTTACGCCGGAAGAATCCTTTGAGATTACATCGGAAAAGATTATGAAGGACTACCCTGAATTGAAGATTCGCGTAAAAATAGAGGAGGATGGAGGCAAAAAGATTGAGCGTATAAAAAAACTTATAGACGGCGGCACCCCGTGCCTTTTTGCATTGAACGTGGGAAGGGACAACTGGCATGTTTTTCCTGTTATCGGTTATGACGATGACGCAAGAAAGCTGATTATGATTGAGCCGTCCGGAAGCGAGATAAAACTTGATTATGAGTATATAAAAGAGATACACAAAAAACACTCCCGCAACATCGGTCATGAGGTGTCATGGATAGAATAGAGTAAAAATGAAGAGACAGCATCCGAAAGTTTACAAATTTACAAGCACCGTCCCCGCAGTAGTGATCATGTCGAAAGTTGAACTTGAATATCTGTTTACGGGTATTAAGAACGGCGAGTACATTTTAAGCACTTACTATTATTACCCTGCGCCGGTTGATGTGTCTGGAGTAAAGGATGGACAGGATGAATTTTCAGTAATGAAGACAGTAAATGAGGAGTCAAATAAGGAGAAGATAAGCATTCCATACGGAGCAAAAGTAGAAGATACGGACACGATAAGCATAGAAGGGGGCGAATTAAGTCTTTCTGTAAGGAAGAATTCATCAGGACCGGCTGTAATGTCAGTAATGATGCTTGACGAGCTTGAAGAATCTGTAGAGCCTGCGGCGATGTCTATTAAGCAGATGAAGCTTAAAGATATAGAGAAGTTTGAGATAGCGTCTAAGAACATATTCAGACACACATTGGTCATGCAGTTTGTGACGGCAGGGGAAAAGGATATAAGCATAAAAATATACAACAAGCTCGGCTCCGAGTGCAGAAAACTGTTTGACGGAAAATCAAAAGACGGGTATAATGCAATTATCTGGGACGGAAAGGACGGCAAAGGCGGAATGCTTGCTTCAGGCGAATATTTTGTTGTCTATGAATCCGGAAACAAGAGAGTGGTCAAGAAAGTCGAACTGATTAAATAATCAGAAAAAATCGGAGGAATGATTGACAGAGTCATTTGAAAAAATCAGCTCATTGGTTAAGCAGTTTGAAGAGAACAGAGAAGATTACCATAGTAAGAAATATGATGAATCCAATACGCGCACAGACTTCATAGACAAGTTTTTTGAAGCATTGGGCTGGGATGTCCGCAACAATCAGGGGCATGCCGAGAATTACAGGGAAGTGATAAGAGAAGACAAGATAATGATTGAGGGGAAGCAGAAAGCGCCCGACTATGCTTTCAGGATAGGCGGCACAGTAAAGTTTTATGTAGAGGCGAAGAAACCCTCTGTTGACATAAAAAATGACATTGACGCTTCATATCAGTTGAGAAGATACGCCTATACGGCAAAACTGCCATTGTCGATACTCACGGACTTTGCCGAGTTTGCGGTGTATGACACAAGAATAAAGCCGAAGCCGACTGACAATGCCTCTGTGGCGAGAATCTTTTATTGCAAGAGTGACGAGTATGAAAAGCAGTGGGAGTTTATAGAACAGACATTTGCAAAGGAAGCCATATTAAAGGGGAGCTTTGACAAGTATATAAAGGACCCGAAGAGGAAGAAGGGCACATCCGAGGTTGACAAGGAGTTTTTGAAGCAGATAGAGAGCTGGAGAGAAGACCTTGCCTTGAATATTGCTTTAAGGAACAAGGACTTGTCAATCTATGACTTGAACTTTGCAATACAGAAGATAATAGACAGGATAATCTTTTTGAGGATAGCAGAGGACAGGGGAATGGAGGAATACGGAGCATTGAGGAAACTCTCACAGAACAGCGAAACAAAGTTTCATATATATGCAGAGCTTGTCAAGTATTTCAAAAAGGCGGATGAGAAGTATAACTCCGGACTCTTTGACCTTAAAGAAGACAAAGTCACCACAAAACTTACAATAGATTACAAGATATTCGCAAATATCATAGACAATCTTTATTATCCCAACAGCCCTTACGAGTTTTCAGTGCTCCCCATAGAGATATTAGGCAATATTTACGAACAGTTTTTGGGAAAGACAATACGGCTTACAGAGGGGCACAGGGCAAAGGTGGAGGACAAACCCGAGGTGAGAAAGGCGGGCGGAGTCTATTACACACCTCAGTACATAGTGGATTATATTGTGAAAAACACACTCGGAGAGAAGCTGAAGGAGAAGACACCGAAACAGATTGAGGAACTGACTGTTCTTGACCCTGCCTGCGGCTCGGGAAGCTTCCTTATAACAGCTTATGAATATCTTCTGAACTTTTACCTTGATTATTACTCATCGGATAAACAGAGAGACAAGGCATTGAAGGATAAGAAGCTATTTGAGATAGGCGAGAGGGGATACAAACTTGGAATAGATGAAAAGAAAGAGATACTCACAAGGCACATTTACGGAGTTGATATAGACTCACAAGCGGTTGAAGTGACAAAACTATCTTTACTTCTGAAACTGATGGAGGATGAGCGTCTTGAAACAAGCCAGTATCTTTTCACAAGAAGGGCTATGAAACTCCTCCCCGACTTATCCAGCAATATAAAGTGCGGAAACTCGCTCATAGGCACAGACTTTTACGAAGGCCAGCAGGTCGAAATGTTTGACGACGAGATGGTAAGAAAAATCAATGCCTTCGACTGGGACAAACAGTTTCCCAAAATCTTCTCCCGCGGCGGCTTTGATGTAGTGATCGGCAATCCCCCATATGTATTCGCCAGAGGAGAAAGCTTTACCAAACTTGAAAAGAATTATTATTATAATAAATTTAGTATTTCAGAATATCAACTTAATACTTACCAATTATTTATTGAACAGTCATATAATTTAATGAAATTTAAAGCAAATTTTGGAATGATAATCCCTAATAATTGGTTAACAATAAATACATTTACAAATTTAAGAAAGTTTATTTTAAATAAGGTAGGAGATGTTATTATAGTTAATAATAAATATAAAGTATTTCAAGAAGCTAATGTAGATACTTCAATTCTTAAATTTTCAAAAAGCAACTATAAAAGCCTAGTTATTAATGAAAATGACAATATGAATTTTAACTTGATTGGTAATTTTAACACAGATATTTTTAATAAAGACAATTTTATTATTCGAGTATCTAAAATAGAAAATAATAATAAAACGATTCTTGAAAAGATTAAACTAAATTCTAATTCTTTAGACTGCTTCGCTGTAATAAAATCTGGGTTAGTAGCTTATGAGGTAGGCAAAGGAAATCCTATACAAACAGAAGCAATGAAAAATGATAGAATTTATCATTCGAAAACAAGAATAGATTCACATTGGTATAAATATCTAGAAGGAAAAGATGTCCAAAGATATAGATATGAGTGGAACAATAATTGGATAAAGTATGGGAAATGGTTAGCTGCTCCAAGAGATGTGAATCTTTATTTAAAGGAAAGAATCCTGGTAAGACAAATACCATCTTTGCCTCCTTATTCTATAAATTCAGTTTTGGTTAGCGAGAAAATGTTAATAAATGATAGAAATAGTATGATTATACTTGATCTGAAATTGTTTCCTTATTTTATGCTTGCTTGTTTAAATTCGAAATTTACATCTTATTGGTTTGTTCATACATTTGATAAATTCCAACGAAAAACTTTTCCTCAATTTAAGGTAAATGAGTTAGCTTCATTTCCTATTCCAAAATGTAGTGAAACAGAAATGAAGAAAATTGGTGAAAGAGCGAACTCCCTTCAAGAGATGTATTCTAAGCTAACAGATGATGAGAACAATAAATCATTAATGAAAAAAATAGAATTAATAAACAATGAGATTGATAAAATGATATATTGTGCATGCAAACTAACAAAAGAAGAAGTAGAGGAGATTGAAAATAGCTTTAAACACAAGCAATAGGAGAAGGTATGAATGATCCAAGGGGTTCAATATGGAGAAAATGGGATTTACATGTTCATACAAAAAATACTGCCAAGAATGATCAGTTTACCTCATCAAATTTTGATGATTTTTGTAAAACATTTTTTAGAAAGGCAATAGATAAAAATATTTACGCTATTGGAATAACTGACTATTTTAACGTAGAGAATTATATTAAGGTAAAGCAATATGTTGATAAGATTGGTAATAACGATAATTTTTCGGATAACGATAAAAAAAATATAAAGGCAATATTTCTTCTGCCAAATATCGAGTTAAGAATATTACCAGTAACAGATGCAAGCAAGCTTATAAATATTCATATTTTGGTGAATCCCAAAGTTGTCGATGAACTAGAAAATTGGTTATTCAACTCAATTGAATTTGTGTCTTCTTCTGGAACACCGCATAAAATGAATAAGAGAGGATTCATTGAATTAGGCTATGAAAGTGGCGTAAGTGAAAATGATCAAGATGCATACAGAGCAGGAATAAATAATTTTACTGTCAGTCAATCAGATTTACAAAAACTGTATGATACAAATTTGAAGTTAAAAGAGAATACTATAATAGCAATATCAAATTCTTCTAATGACGGCGCTTCAGGTTTACAAGAACATTATAAATTATTTGAAAACGATGCTTATAGTTCTTTAGATGCAACAAGAAGCGCACTTTATAAATTATCACAAATGATTTTATCAGGAAATCCTGAAGACAGAAAATATTTTCTTGGAGCTAAAACTGATTCCGAAGAGAATGTAATCAAGAAATGTGGAAAACTAATGCCTTGTATACACGGAAGCGATGCTCACGAAGAAGATAAATTGTTTTCGCCTTATAATAATAGATATTGCTGGATTAAAGCTGATACTACATTTGAAGGTCTAAAGCAGATTCTGTATGAACCTGACGAAAGGGTATATATAGGTGAAGAACCTCCTATAAAGATAGAGAGGAGTAAAATAATAGAATCAATGGTGATATCTAGCTCAAACAATTGGTTTGACGATGAACCAATTTATCTAAATGAAAATATGGTCAGTATAATCGGTGGAAAAGGGGCAGGGAAAACTGCCATAGCTGATTTAATTGCTTATACGTCAGAAAGTTATAAATGCTATGAAGAAAATAATAAAAAATCGAAATCATTTTTAAAGAAGGCATTAAAGGTTTTAAAAGGAACCAAGATTAAACTACAGTGGTGTGATAATAGTTCACAAGAGAAGGAAATAGAGGATAGATTATTAGAATTCGATCAGGAAGGAAAAATACGATATTTACCACAAGACTATGTTGATCAGTTATGTTCTGAAATAGGAAAAGATGAACTTGAAAAGCAAATTGAAGATGTGATTTACCAACAGATTCCTCTTGAACAAAGGTCCATATACACAAATTTTAAAAGTTACAAAGAAGCTCAATTGAGTGTTCTCAATGATAATAAAAAAAGAGTTACGGATAAAATAAGAGACATTAATATAGAGATTTTTAAAAGTGAATCGTTAATAAACTTAAAATATGCCAAAAACGAAGGAGCTAAAAAAACAGAACTAGAGATTAAACGATTTCAAGAAAAATTGGACGATATTTCAAAAAGTATAATAAATAGTGAAGAGCAAGGAAAGATTGTTGCCAAATACACCACCTTGAATGAAGAAAAGAGAAAAATGGAAAAAATAATTTCACAAATGGAAATGAACCTTCTCAAGATAGATAGACTAAAGAACAAGAAAAAGACATTTTTAGAAGATGCATATACACTTATAGAGGAAATTAAGAATCAATTGAAAGAAATTGGAGTAAAAAACGATACTGTTGAAAAAATTGTAGTAACTTTGTCTCCTGATAATTTTGATCAAATACTTGATGATAAAAAGAGTTCAATTGAGGATGATGTTAAAGCTTATCGTGAGAAATTAAATGAAAATGCTAAAATGATTAAAGAAGAAGAAGGCAGAATAACGCTTGACAAATCAAAACAAGAAAATGTAAAAGAAATAAATATAGCTCTAACCGAATTGAAAAAGAAAAGAGATTCTTTATCTGAAGATATGAGTAAGATTATAAGCACAGAAAGAAGATTGATTGCGTCACAAGAAAAGCGGATGGAGTTAATTCTTCAATATTTCGAATTTCTTTATGAAGAAAGCAAGATTCTGAAAAAAATATATTCACCAATAGAAGAGCTTTTAAAATCCAGTTCAATAGAAAATGAAAATCTTTTTGAATTCACAATCAAATTCAATTATGATATGAGAGTTATGGCAGATGAAGGATATAGATTAATAGATCTAAGGGCAGACGGAGAGTTCAGACAGTCAAAACCGGATGTTTTTAGAGAGAAAATATCAAAAGAAAGGATAGATTTGGATTTAGATAAAGATAAAATATCAGATGAAAATAAAAGAAGCATAAAAATATTTTTTGATCATGTTAATGGTTTGTTTACTACTGGTGGCAAAAAAATTGAATCACAATTGAAAGAAAAACAATATACAGAACAAGACTTTTATGATTGGATTTATAATACGAAATATTATTCTATTAATTATTCAATTAAATTTAGTGGAGTCGAGATTGATGTTTTATCTCCAGGAATGAAAGGGGTGGCACTTTTAATCTTATTTCTTGAGTTGGACAAAGAAGACAAAAGACCAATTTTAATTGATCAACCCGAGGAAAATCTCGATAATCGATCAGTTTATAGAACCCTTAAAGGTTATTTCAGAAATGCAAAGAAAAGAAGGCAGGTGATTATTGTTACACATAATCCAAATCTTGTTGTGAATACAGATTCAGAACAGATTATTGTTGCAAATTATGATGGTAATAGAAAAAAGCAAAACACGAAAAT
>JAQVDU010000136.1 GCA_028698175.1 bacterium
AAGCTTTGTTCACACATATAATGAACAATTTCGCGTGGAGTATAATAGGTTCCTTTAGATTTACGATCTTTAATTTCCAGAAGGTTCTCAAATACTTTCCCGAGCATCTCCGGATCTACGGCTACTTCTTTCTCAAGTGGTTCATCTTCTTTAACAGTAAAATTGTATCGGTCAAAAATATCTAAAATACCATTTCCAGTATCACCTTCCTTAGTCAAGTAATTGTTTGAAAACAAATCATCGGGAAGATAAATATCCGTATGAACCCAATCGTAGTTTTTTATAGGGTCAAAAAGACCACCATTTAGGAATGGTATTCTGCAATTAAAACGACTATAGAAATCATCCTCTCGTTCTCGTGCTAACGCTTCATAAAAAAGTGGTTCAAGAATATCATTAAAAAAGTTTTTATACCTTCCATGTTTACCTTCAAATAACTCTCTTAGGAAGTTCTTGGGACCTGCACCCCATTCTTCATCTCGTTTTACTCCAAACCAACCTTTCTTCTGTAAAAAATAAAGAAAAACTATCTGACCAAGAAGTTTTTTAGAGAAGTCAACCGTTTCAACTCCTTTTGCAGTAAAATCTTTTTCTATCTTTTTATCCTTTTGGACGATTTCATCCAAAGTATCCTTTGTTCGCAAAAATTGTTCTCTATACTTCTCAAAAAACTCTTTTGTGACCTTTTCTATGTTAAAAGCTTGTTCAATCTGAGAAAGAGTTGGCAGTTTCTCATCATCAGCCACAAGATTAACAAGCTGGCTTTGAGCGGTATGGCTATTTTCATTCACACCTACAAGGAATGACCAGCGGCGAGCTGGAGTAAATTCCTCTTTTATACTCCCCTCCATAAATCGATAGTCCATCTTGATTAGAGAAAATCGCCAGTCTTCTCCATTCGGTGCAACGAAGGCTACGAGTGCGGCTTCTTTTTCCGTAGTGCTACCGTATTTACCTTGTAAATATCCGGCGATAAAATTTCTCTGCCTGGTACGGGCACGTTCTATGGATGTCTCTTTATTAAGTTTCACAACTAAAATATCAATTCTATTGTCACCATCTTTATATTTACCTATACGCTCATAAGAAACTATATATTGCTCGTAAGCATCAGGAATTAAGTTCCCCCTGTAAACAAAGGACGCCTCCTCTATTTCGTTTAACAGGTTTCTGACAAAACTCGCAAACCTGTTTTTGTCAAATGGGGATTCAAAGGTTTCTTTTATAAGAGCTTGAGCTAATTTTTTATCCATATATTATTCACCGCTGAAAAATAATGATAATATTACCTCACGCTTTCCAGAAAGAATCTGCGAGTACTCAACATAATGCCCCTCTAAAAGCCGTGCAGAAATGCAGTTTTGAATCGTTGCCAAAACCTTTAAAGGATTCATCACTTCCTGTTTTAGTTCGTACAATGCCTTAAGGGTCTCCTTGGTAGTCTGTTTGGGAAGCCCGCCTTCTTCAAGCTGTTTTACGACTTTCCTTAAATATAACTCCTGCTCATCAGTGAGCTGGTGTGTGTTTTTCAAGGTAATCTTCAATATCTTAAGGATATTCGTTGCACTGTCCCTCCCGCCCTTGCCTTTGAAATGCGCCTCTGCCATTTCTTCAGAAGTGTCAAAATTAAATGCTTCTTTATTCTTATCAAGGAATTCATAGAATTCCGCTGGTAGTTTTTGCTTTTTCTCTTCAGGACCACTCTCCATCAGCGTTGCTGCTGAAAGGAAATCGAGTTCCTGAGGATTTTCATTAATCTTGATGATATAAAATTTATCGAGCTTGCCTCTTCGGAAATAGGTAAGAAGTGAATCCTTATATTCGTTTTTAAGCTTACCGGTACGGGCTTTCTTGGGCAAATGCTTTATTTTCTCAAACAAATCCGACTCCTTGTCCCGAATGGTTTTGATAATTTGCAGGTATTTCAGTTCGCTTTCTTCTTTTTCGTCTTCTCCGGTTATGATCTGCTTGGAAATCAACCTATTGAAAAGCTCGTGCGAACCTATTGGTTCACCTTCTGTTAAAAGTTCAGCATCCCCACCCAGAAGGGTTAAAAAGGCATTGATTTTGGCTTCGGCCGCCTCCTTCAGCTTTATCTGGTCATTGGATTGTTTCGTGGGAAAAAAGTTGAAGGTATAAATTTCAGAGAATTTTGTATCCACGCGGTTGATACGACCCACCCTTTGCATCATGCGAGTAGGATTCCATGGGATATCATAGTTAATGACCGTGTTAGAGCGATGCAAATTAACACCTTCTGACAAAACTTCAGTAGATATTAGAATACGAAATTCGTTCTTCGGATGCCGTGCTCTGGCATCAAAGTTTTCGATTACTTTATCACGGGTTGCCTCTCCGGAACCTCCAGTAAACAGAAGAACGGTGCCTGGAAACTTCTTGTTTATGTTGCCCGATAGGTATTCCGCGGTTTCCTTTGATTCGGTAAAGACGATAAGCTTATTGTCTTTCAGGGTCTTATTCTTTGAAAGCTCATTCAAGAATTTAAGCAATTTCGGGTCACGAGTCACATCCTGCCATAAAACCTTTATTTCTTTTAATATCTTAAAATCGCTCTTGAGATCCCTGATAAGGTCATCCGTGAATTCCTTCCCGGGATATTTCTCCGCTTTTCCCTCATCGATTAAGCGTTGCACAGTCTCATCGTCGTCATTTTCCAGAAGCTCAAATATCTTATTAGTGTATTTCTTGCTGACATAGACATTGCCTTTATCGAATTCCTTGATAAACATTTCGTAGGAATGTATAAATCTGTCTACGGATTTATTAAAAGCAAAGAAACTGCTTTCAAGCCTCTTAACAAGAAGAAGCTTCATGAACTTACCCATGTTTCTCTGGGATACCAGTTCAGGCTGGGATATGGGACCCTTATAATAAAGCATTGGAGTGTAACGAGCATACCTGAACTTCTGAGTTATAAGTTCAATAGTCTTATTGAAGATGCTATCTTCATCACTGTTTAATTCATAAAATAGTGGTTCCGGCTTGTGGGCTTCCGGAAATTTTAGATTTTGGTTCTTAAGGTCTTCGGAAAAGTAATTAGCAATCTCTGCCCTTGTACGACGAACCATTAGATACTTGAGGACTTTGTCGCGGATTTCTTTAGAGTTTTCCCTTACGGTTTTAATATATTCGGCATAATCTTTTTGCCTATCCAATCCTTTGAGTTTCTTCTGCAAACCATTGAAGAAACCCTCCAAATTGGTAAGGTTGGGAATTGTGCTCTTTTTTGCCTTCTGGAATAGCTTAATCTGGCTTAAGACATCCTTGGGAGAATTGTTGTAAGGTGTAGCTGTTACAAGAATTACCCGCTTGCCTCGACAAATTTCTGTAAGTTTTTCGTATGTATTTGTAGTCTCATTTCGAAATCGGTGAGCTTCATCAATAATTATATTAGTATATTTCTCTGTTCCAAGGCTAATTACATCATTAAGCTTACCAAGAGATTCAAAATCAGTAGTAACTTTAAAATCAGAAAACACATTAGGCCATGAACCAGGATTTGTTTTTTCCAGCAACACGGGCGGAGCGAGAACTAAAGTTCTACCATCCAATTGCCCAGCGAGCATTGCAGAAATATAT
>JAQVDU010000137.1 GCA_028698175.1 bacterium
TTAAAGGGTTTGACAATTGTGTCTCTCAGGTGAACTCATTCTTTCTCGATAAAAGGTTCAAATCCATCGGTCATGAAATAAGGGATATGAAGATTGATTTTTCAAAAAACAGTGACGTGGCATGGTGGTCATGCATGCTTGACGACATAAACGAATGGGACAAAAAGAGGTCAAGCTGGATAAACGTGAGGTGGACAGGAGTGCTCGAGAAACGCGAAGGAAGGTGGGTTATTGTTCAGATGCATTTTTCCTACGGCAAGTAGCTTTCTTTCTTACTTGACAATTCATATCTTTTGCTTAAATTCTCTTTATGGTTAAACGCATTTTTTTTATGTTTTCTTTTTTGACACTGCTTTCATCATGCAAGGAGGCTGAGATAATGGAATCAAATGAAAAGGAATATAGGAAACTCACCTCTGCGGAGGAGAGAGTCATAGTTCACAAGCAAACCGAAATGCCTTTCACAGGCGAATACAATGATTTTTTTGAGAAAGGAGTCTACAGATGCAAAAGGTGCGACTCACCTCTTTACAGATCCGACTCGAAATTCAAATCAACCTGCGGCTGGCCAAGTTTTGACGACGAAATAGATGGAGCTGTAAAGAGAATCAGGGACGCTGACGGTGTGAGGGTGGAGATAGTGTGCGCAAACTGCGGAGGTCATTTAGGACATGTCTTTGAAGGAGAGGGTTATACGGACAAAAACGTGCGCCACTGCGTAAATTCAATTTCAATGGTCTTTGTTCCTGCAGAAAAGGAAGGGAGGGTAAAGAAGGCGCACTTTGCAGGCGGGTGCTTCTGGGGCGTTGAATATTTCTTTGAAAAGAGAGAGGGAGTGGTCTCTGCTGTCTCAGGATACATGGGCGGAATCCTTGAAAATCCCACATACAAAGACGTCTGCACCGGAGCTTCCGGACACTATGAGACTGTTGAGGTGACTTACGACCCAAATAAAATTTCTTATGAGGATTTAACGAAGCTCTTTTTTGAAATACACGACCCAACGCAGAGAGACGGACAGGGGCCTGATTTGGGGGAGCAGTACCTATCAGTTGTTTTTTACGAAAACGAAGAGGAGAGAGAAACTGCAATGAAGCTTATAGGGATACTGAAGGAAAAAGGTTATGACATTGCCACAAAGGTTCTGCCTGCCGAAGTTTTTTACATTGCTGAAGATTATCATCAGGATTATTATGAGCGCAAAAAATCAAAGCCCTATTGCCATATCTATAAAAAAATGTTTTAATCGGAAAAAATCAACATAACCGCGGTTCAAGGAGTTTTATGAAAAACATCAAACCCAACCCCTCCTCGAGTTTAAGAAGAAGGTATTTTTCAGGGCTCTTTCTTATTGCAGTCATCGGCCTTCTCAGCCTTGTCTTCTCCCGCTTGTTCGTCTCTGGAAGCGAGAATTTCGGTCGAGTTATAAACATAGCCGGACGGCAGAGGATGCTGAGCCAGAAGATAGTGAAAGAGGCTCTTTTGATGGATGACTGCTCCGATTCGACGATTATAGACAAAAAGGGGGAGCGGCTGAGAGAGACAATCACTCTCTTTGAAGAGTCAAATAAGGCGCTTATAAAGAGGGACGGCTCTATGGAGCTTTATGGAGAGAACAGCGCGACAATAGACAGCCTCTTTAAAGAGATGAACCCTTACTACAACTTTCTCATTGATTCAGTAAAGACGATTCTTGAAACCGCATCGAAGGCAAAGGTTGATACTGCCCGCATAAACATCCTGCAGAGGGCTATTCTTTTAAACCAGTCTGATTTTTTAAAATACATGGACGAGATAACCTTCCAATATGACAGAGAGGCGCACTCTAAAGTCGAGCAGACAAAAAAGATTCAGCTTATTCTCTTCGGAGTCTTGATGCTCTCTCTTCTTTTGATCTTTGCTTTCATTTTCTTTCCGTTTGACAAACGCCTTAACGAATACTTTCACAAACTCGACGAATCTATGGTTATACTGAAGGAGCAGGCGACATTTGACGAAATAACCGGGGTATACAACAAAAAGAGCGGACTCATACTTTTAAACCAGATATTCGAGAGGAGCAGGCGCGACCAGAAGCTCTTTACGATAATGTTCTCCGACATTGACGGATTGAAAGCAGTGAACGACAAATACGGCCACCTCGAGGGTGACGATTTCATCAAGAGCTATGCCGCCCTCCTGAAGAAAAACCTCAGGCCCTATGATTTCTGCATAAGATACGGAGGAGACGAGTTCATCACTGTGATAAGCTCCCCGGAGAATGTGGCGAGAACTATAATAAGGAGAATAGAGAATTCTATAGCCGATTTCAACAATTTCACTGTCAAGGAATGGAAGATTTCCCACTCTTACGGTGTTGAAGAGTATACGCCGATGAAGGCTGACTCCCTTGAGAAGATGCTTGAGAGGGCTGATAAAAAGATGTATGAGGTGAAGAAGGTCAAGAACATTCTCCGCTCGTGAAGAAAGGCGACTGAAAGAAATTTACTCTGTGACTACTTCCTTCAGGACGAAAGCATGGACCTCGAGGATAGTGTCATTCTCTGTCTCAATCAGCTTCTTCATTGTTATCTCTGTGAAACAGTTCACCTGAGGCGACCACCTGAAATTGTACCTTGTCAGCTGATGCCCACCCTCAACCGGTATGTCGCTTTCAAAGTATGATTCTATGATGCTGTCAAGCACAAATGAACGCCAGTTGAGGATTATCGACCTCTGAAGGTCAGTTCTTCTCACCTCTGAAATGAAATCAAGCTTTTCACCGGCCGCTTCAATTTTTGAAAGCCATGATTTGCCTGTTATAACCGGAGCTTGAAGTATGGTATGCTCTGTCACTTCATCTGTTCGTATTTCATTCCTGATGAAATCTATCACAATCCTCTTACTGAAGATCGGGTGAAAATTCTCATTGTCATAATAATTGATTGTTATTTTGTCGTTTGTCTTCTCTGAACTCTTCGGCTTATAGTCGAAGTACCTCTCAACTGTCTCCCTGTTCTTCTCTTTGCGCTCATAATATGTTAAATGCTTCACCTCTATGTTTTTATTGACATAATCCTCTATTCTGTTGACGTCCGGATTGACAATCGAAGGAGCAAGTTTTTTCAGCTCAAGAATCTCCCTTTCATAGGCCGCTCTGTCCTCTGCCTCCCTCTTAGACCTGCCTCCGAAGTCACTTAGTGCAACTGCTATGGTTCCTATTATTATCAGCGCTAACGCCGCGCTCATTCCTTTTTTCATCATTCTCCTTTTATTTTCATATTATATACTAACATTATTTTTTTTCAATAAATCATCTCTGCAGTTACGAGTTGATAGTCCAATATCAAAAAAAGAGGGTAAAAGGGTTAAAGGTTAAAAGGGATAAAAGGATAAAAGTAAAAAAGTTAAAAAGTGAAAAGTTAAAAGTAAAAAGTAAAAAGGTCAAAGAGTAGTTCAAGAGTGAAGACAAAACAAGCATTTTGTTGCTTTTGATTCTCTCCTGCATTTGACTTTTTATACTCCTTCACCTTT
>JAQVDU010000048.1 GCA_028698175.1 bacterium
GAGGGGGGCAAAGCCCCCCTTCTTCATAGGACAGCGTATATAGTTCTGCTGTTAGTTGCAGTAAATGCATTATTTGCTGAAAAGTTTGTAAATACTGGATATATAGATTATGGGGTATCAGGCAAAAAGAGAAGCAACGCTCCGAAATACTTAGACATAAATCGTAATGGGATAGATGATTTAATTTTAAGTTACACTGATTTGGATAGTTCTTCCATACGATTTTATGAATATACTGGTGATTCGTTTGTTTTAATGGGTGAACTTAAAGATACAGGTACATTTTCACATGATGGAATAGGTGATTTTGACACTGATGGATTATATGAAATGTTGATCTATTTCACATCTCACAAAGCGATAGCCACCTTGGAACAGCCAGACTCTTTTTCATATCCTACAGGGATCACTTGGATGTCAGATACAATATGGCAGTGTTCGAGTTTTCTAGGATCAAGCAATAAGTTTAGGAATGATTCAATAGATATTATTTATGGCAATGGCAATCCTTTGTTGAGCACACCAGTATCCTCCAAGGGATGGTTCTACATGACATCAACAGGTGATGACCAGTATGAGTTGCTGAACACTTATGTTCCTGATACTGTAGGACCAAGAGCCATGGACGTTGGAGATATAGACAATGATGGGGCCTGTGATGTGATGATAGTAATGCATGGCAATCTGCTTGATTTTGAAGCACAGGACGCATTAGCTGACTCTTTTGTCATAAAGTGGAGGTGGTCGACACAGGATAATCTTTCATATGTCCCACTTGGGCTATTAATATATCCAGACATAGACAAAGATTTACAACAGGAGATCGGATTCTATAGTTTAAAATATCTTAGTCCTTCACATAGTTATGTTTTCTTTTTAACAGAAGATACAACAGGAACAGGTAAAATAGAGATAATCTGGGAGGATTCGATTCTTGTAGGGTATGATAATATGTTTGTTTTCAGCAGTAATATGACCTACGGCGACATAGACGGGGACGGCTTGGAGGAGTTGGTGATATGCGGAGGCAGGACAGTCAGGGCGTATGACGTTTTAGGCAATGACTCAATAGTAGCTATATGGGAGTGGACATGTCCCACTTATGATTTGACATCAAGCCATGTAACCTGCCACGATTTTAACCTTAACGGCTATGATGAGATAATCTTTTCAGGTACAGGAGATGCTCTTTTTGAATACGGGACATATATATTTGAAGATTCGATAGCAGTAGCGAACGGGATACAAGAGAAGCGTGAGCAAAAAGAAGTTACAGAGTTACAGGGTATCAGAGTAACAGGTTGTAAGACAATAGAGTGGATTACGCAAACAACACAAGGGGCATTGACAATTTATGACATATCAGGTAGAGAAGTGATAAAAGAAGAATCAAAAAAGCAAGGAGAACACAAAACCGACATCAGACAATTGAAGAATGGCATATATTTCATACAGCTTGAAGAGAACAGCAGGACGTTGAAGGGGAAACTGGTCAAAATTAAGTGACACAGTGGCTGTCAGTTAAGAAATAAGTCAAAATTTGGCGCCTCATTTTCAGTGAACCAGTTGCAAAGAACCACTAGTGATTTCAATTTTATGCGTCAATAGTGCTTTTTATTAGACAGGTTACAAATTCTGTAGTCCAATCAAAATAATATAGCCTCAAAAATTTATAAGTACCCTCTTTACAAAAAATAAATGTTGTGGTATTTTTAATTAAGTAAATGGAGGCAAAAAGGTATGAGCAAGAAATTGTGGTTGGCGGTTTTCCTGATAGTTGTATCTCTCTCTTCAACAGGTTGTTTATCAATGATATATTATCCTTCGCGCGTTCTTGACAAGGGCGGAGTTTATTTGGGACTAGGAGCGCACAGCGAGAGAGGATGGGGAGATTTTAAAGATTTAGAAATGTATGGTTCATTATATTCACGAGTTGGGTTTGGCAAAGGTTTTGATGGAGGAATAGAATTAAAATGGTTTCATTACTTTCCATGTATGGTCGTGCTGAGTGCAAGAAAGCAATTCGATTTTGATGCGACTGTAATTGATGGAGTTACACTTGGAGCGGGAGTGGGGTTGCTACATCCATCAGCGCCCCCTATAGAATGGAATGGAAGTATATGTTTATTAAAAAAAGCTTTTTCTATAACGATTGGTACTGCGAGGAATGAAGGAGGAAATTATCTATCAAACTACGGATTTATAATAAACTCAACTTTTGCAAAAGTTTCATATGACATTATCCTTGGGAAACATTTTGTAATTATGCCTTTTGTATCATATAGGCATTCCAATACCTATAAAGAAGATTCCAGTGAAATTCTTGATTATTGGAAAAGTAATGAAATGGGTGTGGGACTCTCCATTGCGTTTAAATCAAAGTGAAAATAATTAAAAGGAGGTAGGATGAAGAAAGTGATTTTAACTTTGGTAATAGTACTTACTGTGCTACTATTATTTGCAGTTGATTATCCTTTAGTGTATGTACACGGTAATAATGCAGATGCAACATATACTTCGGGATGGCCAACTTGGGAAGATAATTCAATGACAGCATACAATGTTATAGACTCTGTTCACTATAAAGGCTATACAAAATATAATGATAACTGTAATAAATATACCCAACTTCCTGCTCTTTCTGAAAAAACGATGTTTAATTTTTCATATTATTTGGGTAATAATGAGCCAGGTGTAATTTCCGTTAGCGATGAAACTGCATTAGTAGGATTTAAAATAGTATTTGATGAAGTTACTAATAAAGAAATAGAAGTGGCATTTCCAATATTCTTATATCAAAATGAACAAGAATTTTATGCTCAGCAGTTTGATTTTATTAAATCGCTTCCGAGGTATTTATTCGGATTAGAATCCTATACTTATTATCAAAATGGTAGAACAATAAATGGATATAGAATATCAGACAAAACTCAATCATATATTAATAGCTGGAATAATAATAGGTATGGAGAACAACTCAACATTTTTATAGATAAAGTACTTGCGGCTACTGGCGCCGAGAAAGTTAATTTAGTATGTCATTCTATGGGCGGAATTGTAGCTCGCTCTACTTGTATTGGATATAATAAAGCGGACAAAGTAAATAAGGTGATTACTCTAGGTACTCCTCATAAACCAATAGAATCGGTGGCGGGTGAGTTGTTCTTTCTTCTCTTTCTGGCAAAGTATGATTGGCAAAGAAACGGAGAGATTGCAGAAATGGGTGCTGATGCAGATTTGACCATAGGTGAGAGTGTTAAGTTTATGGATCTAGAGGAGGGTGATTTAAAATCATTTGCAGATCATTTGGGGTATGATATTTCACCTTCGTTACTTGTATGTATTTCTGGTAATCGTAAAGTCCTATATTCAAAACCGTATGACGAAGAAAATGATGGATTTATCTTCAACTCTATTTCAGCATTACCTGATGATGCATTATACAATCCAGTAATCTATGCGAGTCACTCCCTTAGTAATAAATTTTACTCATTTGATAATTCCAAATTCCCAGAGCTTGGATTGTGTACTTCCACTTATACCACAGAATACATAAAAGCATGGATGATAGATAATCGCATTGATTCTATTCCAGATAATGTCTCAGAAACTGACTTGAATGTGAAATTTGATGCAGTTTTACCCAGCGAAACAAACAGTAACGGGTCGAAATCACTTAGAGCAATGATTGTTGATGAAGGAGGTAAGCTTAATGAAGGATACGGTGAAATTTTATCGATAACTACATCTTTCTATGATATTAATGGAAATGTTGCTTTCGGCAGTCTTCCTATAGAGTCTCTCGGAATCGGGTTTGTGAATGCATATGAAAATAATAGATCAATATACCAAAAACAGGGAGCTCCGATTGTTTTAATGGAACTTCCTAATGATATTCCGCAGATACTCATTTCAAAAACCAAAATACATGATATGGTTCATGGAGAGTTCGCAGAAGTGACTAACTCTAATAGCATGTTACATTATGCTGTAAACTATCCTGCTGGTTACGTAAATGTAAGTACTCCATACTCTCAACACACGGCATTTAGTAATGCTGAAATAAATATTAGCACAAATGAACTTCTTGTGGCTAATGATTTGTATTATTTTAATTTCAATGAATTAACGGAAAATAAAATAAATAACGCTTATACTTATAATTGGTCTCAATATACTTGGCCAGTGCCACCTATGCGAAGCACTCCTGGAGAAACCTATATAAGTATAAAGGTAAAATCACAGTTAGATGATTATGGACATATGTTGGAAAGCAGTTATTCAACCACAGTTGCTTGGAAAAAGATCATAACTCCAGCTTGGAATCCAGAAAATATTCAATTAAGAAGTTCTTCGGAATCTGAAATTACATTTGAATGGACTGTGCCATATCCTGCAGAAAGTATTCGTGTTTATAGAGATGGAGTAGTTATTGCTTCATTAGCTAATAATGCAACTACTTATAGTGATGCTCTGTTTGAAAGAGGTGTTGACAATCATTACGAAGTAAGAGCAAAATATGGTGACTTAGTCAGCGAAGGTATAGATAGTGAATGTAAAATTACCGTTTACGGAATTCCTGCGAATATGTCCAAACCATATCCACTTGCTAACTTCAATAACAGCAAAACAAATCTCAATGTAAAATGGATAGACGATTCAGATATTGAGACTGGTTATTTACTTACTATTTTAACTGGTGAAGGAAATACGATAAGCTACAATTTTCCATCTGGCGATGATACAATTTCACACTTAGTTTCATTTTTAGATGATGCTATTTATGGAACGATCAACATTCAGGCGATTGGACCCAATAGTACTATATCAACTGAAAAACTAATATATAAATACTTAAATTGTGATGGTTTACCTTTCTATTCAAGTCAACCATTTGCCATCTCTGATAAAACAGGTAATCTATCGTATAAAAATAGCAACTACTTGTTAGCTTCTTCAAGAAAGTATAGTACTGATGACACGGTATTCAGCATAGAGGAATATAATGGTACAAGAAAAGATGTTATATTCTCAGAGTTCTGTTCAGGTGAGCGGGATGCTGTAGCTTTACAAAGTCAAGATGTAGTAATGTTTACTGACAACAATTCTGAAGATTTTCTTAAAGTAATGTTTAAAGATGAATTTGGAAAATGGAATTTAACCAGTGTCACAGGGATATTTGATTTTTTACCAGGCTCTGCTTTAGTGAAGTTGCATTCACTTGTTGAAAAAAATGGTGCTTATTACCTATTTATAAGCAAAGAGTATTTCAGTAGTACACAAGGTACGCCGACAGGTTTGCCAACAGATGTAACAAACTCATTGAATATTGTACGAATCGACAGGACTGGAGATATATTTACCAAAACTCTCATAAAAACCATTTATAACAATACTGAACTAAACAGAATGTATTTTGAAGGTACTTTGAAGATTCTAACTGATGGCAGAATAGGTCTCACTTATAATTCACATCAACAAAACTCTACACTCTATTCTGGTCTTGGAGTGGCCATATTAAAAGAGGATTTGACTAATATACAATATATTCTTAATCCGCCTTTTTCCCCAAATACAAGCAATCATGAAACTGCAGATCTTGATATTTTCACTAATAAGGTTAATTTGCTTGTTAATAAAGATGCCTCAACAAGTTGCGTAGTCGAATTAAAAACATATCAGTATATCGAGGGCAATTGGAGAGGCGTGGCTACGAACAACTTTGAAAATACAGGTAACAGTCTTTACAAAACTTCAAATCCAAGAGTTGTTTATAGCAATAATTCCTTGTTCTTATCGTGGATTTACAACAATACAAGTACTAATCAAGGAATTGTAAGATACAAGACTATTAGTAGCTCTGGAACATTGAGTACAACGAGAAATGCATTATCATCGGATATAAGTATAACCGATTGCGCAATACAGAATATAGATGGACTAATAAAGATGATATTACAGTATTATGATGCATCTTTGATGGATGGAACATATATGTTGTCTGAAATAAGCCCAGCGTACAATGAAATAGCTTTGAACTTGAGTAACTCTTTTTATGGTTATTCAGATGAAACTATTAACCTTACGGCTAAAGACAATTTCACAGGTGAAGCAATAGCCAATGCGGCTGTTACCTTGACAAATAACAAGGACTTTACTTTTACAGGTGTAACAGACGCTAGTGGATCAATAAGTATTCCGTATTATACTGAATCTGATAATAGCATGGTGATTACAGTTGAAAAGGAGTATTATCAGAAGAAGGTTTATAAAGCAGTGGTAACGATAAACAATATGAATGTTTCACTGCCAAGTGATATGCCTGTTTTGACCACAAAAGCTCTGAATTTTAAGGTTACTGTTTCTGATGCGACATTACCAGACGCTACTCAGATTCCAATTGCAGGAGCTACCATTACGCTTCAGAGCACAGATGTAAGCTTCACTGGTATTACCAATCTGTCAGGTGCAGTCAGTTGCACAAAGAAAACCTCATATACAACCCCAATTAGCGTGACGATAACAAAGGACAGGTTCAGAACTTATGAAACCGAGATCTATCCATATATGTGGTCAACGACAAATGAAGCATTGGGTGCAAACAACCAGACACATATGGTAAGGAAGCCCGCTACAAGCTATTTGAGTATTATCTATTCAGATGGTGACAGTATCGTTTACGGTTCAAGCAGTGATTTTGGTAATATCTGGTACTTACAGAAGATCGGAGCAGGAACAATGCCCACAATGGTTAGAAGAACAAACGGTATTACAGCTTTGTGGAAAAATGGACAAATGCTTGAATATGCTACAATGTCATCACCATGGACGCCTGTGGATACTGTAATTAATCCAGTCTACTCAATATCAGAACCGAATCTGTTTAAACATCCAGACCCAACAAATGATTCAATATTTGCCTGTATTATAGAAGGTACTGAACTGCAAACTTGGGGAGATTTTGTGCTTGCTTCATGGTACGATGTTCTGATTGAGAGCATGACTTCACAGGTGATTGTGCCTTATACTGGAGATGAGGATGATAATTCAATTATTCCTTTTAGTCAACCGATAGTAAGCAAATATTTAGCTTTAGGAAATTATTATAATTTAATCTCATTTATTAGTTCAAACAATCAAATGGTCACTAAATTACAATCTCCTAAACAATCATTCTACTTAGCTCCATTTATAGTTTCTAATCAAGAACAAATAGTTTCAAATTCAGCGGTTGACGTATATGGCAACACATCAACTTTCATCTGGGCGGCTGATAACTTATCATCTTCAGAGATATGGAAGAGGACGCTGGTGGATGGTAGTTTTACGGATGCAGAGAGAGTTGATTCTTTGACTGGTTTTAACTCAAATCCAAAAGTTAAGGACAACTTCCTAAACGGATATGTGAATGATGCCAAGAAGATAATAACAACACCAGGTACAAGCAATTCTACTGCATATTCAATTGTAGCTCAATCCGAAGACTCATTGTTTAATTTTGATTTGGCAGTTAAAAAGACATTAATAGATGCTAATGCCTGTTTTGTGTGGACAGAGGGCAAAAACGGAATATACAAAATCAAAACAACACAGGTTTATTACGGGACAATTGCACAACCAAAGGTGATTTCCAATCCGACAGAGACAATCATTGAATACATTCCCAGTTCACCGATTTATAACTATGTATCAGGAAGGCCATTTGTTGAAAGGATGACCTATGATGCAATAGCTATGGATTCGGTTTTGAACTATGATGTAAAATTGGTTGTTTCACAAACAAATCCTGTCAGGCCACAGGTGCTGATGTTTGATACAACAGTTATAGATGTGATTTACGGTACCCCCAATACAGTGGATACTTTGCAATATACTATACCTGCAGAACTGTATACTGACGGTAATGTTAAAATCACATTGGACAGGCTCAGAGGAAACCCAAACCGAGTAGCCCAAATAGCCATCTATGAATATGAGACAGATACTACTGAAGGTACAACAGCAGGTAATGAAAAAATGGTAAAGCTTATTACCAAACCGCAAATGCCAAATATGAAGTATGATTACTACCTAATACCTACATTTGAGTATGGAAACAACATAATCAGATTCTCAGTTGCAGAACAAGGAGAAGTTACTCTAAGTTTGTTTGACGTTTCTGGCAGGTGCATTGACAAAATCGCTTCTGGAGTATTCAATCCTGGAGTACATGCGATAAATCTACCAAAGGGCTTGTCATCAGGGGTATATTTTGTTAAAATGGAGGCTGGAGGTCAGACATTAATAGAAAAGATGGTAAGGATCAAATAGGAGAGGGGGGCAAAGCCCCCCTTCTTCTTAAGGCAGTGTGGGCTATTTTATGTCTTTTAATTGCAAGTATTCTCTTTGCAGAGAGATTTGTTTGCACTGATTACATATATCATGGTACTTCCAGCATAGTTCGAACCAATGCACCTAAATGTTTTGATGTCAATCGAAATGGAATAGATGATTTAGTATTAAGTTATACTGATATGGATTCATTTTTAATTAGTTATTATGAGTACAATGGGGATTCATTTGAAATTATGCATCAGGTAAAGGATTCTGGAGCCATTTCATTTAACGGTATAGGTGATTTTGACTCTGACGGATTATATGAGATGCTAATATACTTTACATCTCATAAGGCGATAACTACGTTGGAACAACCAGATTCATTTTCATATCCGAATGGGATTACTTGGATGTCAGACACAATATGGCAGTGCTCAAGATTTCTTGGCTCAAGCAACAAGTTTAGAAACGATTCAATCGATATTATATTTGGCAATGGCAATCCTTTATTAAGCACTCCAGTATCATCCAAGGGTTGGTATTACATGACATCTACTGGTGATAACCAGTATGAGTTGTTGAATACTTATGTACCAGACAGTGTCGGGCCATTGGCCATGGATGTGGGGGATGTTGATAATAACGGGGCTTGTGATGTTATGATAGTGATGCATGGCAACCTGCTTGATTTTGAGGCACAGGATACGTTAGCTGACTCATTTGCCATCAAATGGAGATGGTCAACGCAGGATAATCTTGATGCACCACCATATGGACTATTAATATATCCAGACATAGACAAAGACGGAAAGCAGGAGGTAGGGTTTTATAACTTAAAGTATGCAAGTCCGCCATATCACTGTTTCGGCTATTATTTGGTGGAGGACACGACTGGAACAGGTAAGATGGAGATAATATGGGAGGATTCGATACTTGTTGAATATGATAATATGTTTATTTATTCAAATAATATGACATACGGAGACATAGACGGAGACAGTTTGGATGAATTGGTGATATGTGGAGGCAGAACAGTGAGGGCGTATGACATACTCGGCAATGATTCAATAGTTGCGATATGGGAGTGGACATGTCCTACTTATGATATGATTTCAAGCCATGTATCCTGCCATGATTTCAACTTAAACGGCTACGATGAGATTATCTTTTCAGGTGAAGGAGACGCTCTTTTTGAATATGGCACATACGTATTTGAGGACTCGACAGCTGTATCTATGGCCGTTGAGGGGGAGATTAAACCCCAAAATGAAGTATTGTTTGAAATAAGCCCAAGGGGAGTGAGGTATACAACGCGTGAAAACAGCCTTTTTAAGGTGTATAGTATCTCAGGCAGGGAAGTATATGAAGAGAGGCACCAGAGGGCAGGTATCTTTGAATATGAGGGCAAGGGCTTGAGGAGCGGGGTGTACTTCATAAGACTTGAAGACGGGGATAGAGTAAAAGAGGGCAAATTCGTCAAAATTCGGTGAAATTTGAGGGTTATTGCAACAGAGCCCCATAGTCAGGCAGGTCATTAAGGATAAGCCAGTTGCAAAACTCGTTTAGAGACTCCCGCCATAAAAAATCCAAATAACATCCCATTTAAAAAACATCAATATATTTACAAATTGCATTTGATATGCTATTATTTTATCTGGAGGCATGAAGGTATGAGTAGAAAAGTGTGGTTGGCGGTTTTCCTGATAATTGCGATAAACATATTTTCAGAAGAAATAGTTGATACTTTGGAAATGACCACTGATTCAATAACAAACAGTGAGCAGAAAGAATTCAACTCAAATGAACATAGTAGAATCAAAGATAAACAGCTTACCTGTCTAAAGTACAGCACCATTTATTTTATTCCCACTGCTGCTTATATATATTCTATTTACTTAACAGAAAAGCCGAAGAAACATAATAATTTTCTAGTATATTGCATATCATATCCGACAGGTTTTGTGTTGCTAGAATATCTGATTACTGATGTTGTGTTAAACAATCAAAATATATTGGTACAGTATCAGAATAATGCGATATCACTAAATACACAGGTAGGATTGTGTACTCCCACTTCCTACTACTATGACAGCTCAGTACCATTTCCATTAATTGATGCACAAGCAATGACTAAAATCGCATTGGAATACGAGAAGAAACTTAAAGGACAATTCTCATTGTCTATTCAATTACAAATGTATACTATGCTATTTTCTTTTTATAGATTAACTTCTTACAATTTATATTCTTCGGACATTGGAGTTGAATTAGGTAATTGGAGAGTTTCCGTTAATAAGAACTTATTTAGTTACGATTTTAATGAGAATGATGAAACAGTAAATTACGGTAATGATTTTTGGGGATTCGGGATAGGATGGTCAAAGAGGTTTTATCCGTACAAAGGTATATTGATAGAACCGAATATCGCATACAGATATTCAAGAACAGCCGATTACTCAACTTCAATCATAGGTCTTTTCGGTGGAGTGAACCTGGGATATAGGTTTTAGGGAGGAAAATGATGAAGCATAAAAACATTTTTGCATTGATGCTGGTAGTGTTATTGCTAACATCAACAGGCTGTCTGTCGATGATTTATTATCCTTCTCGGGTGCTTGATAAGGGCGGATTTTATATAGGATTGGGAACGCATAGTGAAAGGCGTTGGGACGATTTTACTGAACTGGCAGTTTACAGTTCATTATATTCAAGATTTGGGTTTGGAAAAGGCTTTGACGGAGGATTAGAATTAAAATTATTTCAATTTTTTCCATGTATGGCGGTACTAAGTGCAAGAAAGCAATTCGATTTTGATGCGGTTGTAATTGATGGAGTAACACTTGGAGCGGGAGTGGGGTTGCTACATCCATCAGCGCCCCCTATAGAATGGAATGGGAGCATTTGTTTATTGAAAAAGGCTTTTTCAGTAACGATCGGAGCTTCGAGAAATGAAGGAGGAAATTATCTGTCAAACTACGGATTTGTAATAAACTCAACTTTTGCAAAAGTTTCATACGAATTTAATATCGGGAAACATTTTATAGTAATGCCTTTTGTTTCATACCGACATGCAAATACTTATAAAGTAGGAAACAACGGTGAAATTCTTGAGTATTGGCAAAGAAATCAAATGGGAGCGGGACTATCTATTGCATTTAAGTCAAAGTGAAACAGAGTGCTGGTAAGAACAAGAAGGAACTGGGTAAGAGGTGATAGGTACGAGGTACTAGGTACTAGGTACGAGGTATGAGGTACTAGGTACGAGGTAAAAGTTAAAGGGTAAAAGAGTGGGCTGGAAAAAGAGTGTAAAGGTGAAAGAGTATAAAAAGTTAAATACAGGAGAGAATCAAAATCAATAAAATGCTTGTTTTGTCTTCACTCATGTAACTACTCTTTGACCTTTTTACTTTTTAACCTTTAACCCTTTTCACATTTTTACTTTTGCACCATAGAAATTGCCGCGCTTCGCTCGCAACGAAGAAAAGACAGTGTGCTGGTACGCTGGTGCGCTGGTAAAAACAAATGTAAATCAAAGAGCAAATAGAAGTAAAGTGATAGCTCATTTACAAACAGTTAATCCAAAGGGAGTTATTGACTAATTGACTGAGTGCAATATAATAAATTTGTGAAGAAAAGAATTGTTTTGTTCATCATCTTTGCTTTGGCAGTAATTTTTCTCTCAATATTTTTCACCCTTCAATATGACATTTACTCATACCACCTTTGGGCATACACTGCAATAAAGGAGGGCACGCACGAAGTTTACAATTCAGCAAAGTATTTCACAGGCGCATGCGACTATACACACATAGGAACCTATATATGTCTGTTCCAGGGGAAGCTTCTCTCATATATAAAGCCCCTCGAACTTGCGAGCGCTCCGCTGCTGTTTTTCTTCAAGCTGTTGCCTTTGGCATTCCTGATGATTTTCATGTCAAAGCACGTGCTTTCCGATGACAAAAGAAAAAGAATCTTCGGCTATGTTCTTGCTCTGCCTTTCGGCATTTCGATAATTGTGAACGGACAGTTCGACATAATTATACTAATGCTTCTCACGATGACAGTGTGGGAATTTGAAAAGAAAAACGTAAGGTCAGCCCTCTTTTTGTCTTTCATAACGCTTCTTGTCAAACAGACTGCGGTCTTCTTCGTGGGGCTCATCCTTCTCCATTACTTTGCAAAGACCGAAAATAAAAGCAAATATCTGAAGAACACTTTTGTTGCGGGAATTGTAATATTTATAAGTGTTTCGCTCCCATTTATTTTGAAGAACAATCTTTTGGAATCAATTCATGGACTTTTATCGAACACCTTCATATATTCTTCATCTCAAGGTTATGTTTTTAATATTTTCTCGATTTTATATTCAATCAAACCGTTTGAAGCAAATTATAATATTGGAGGATTATCAATTGCCACTTATTCGCTCATTGCCACATTCTTATTGACTCTCTGGATCGCCCTGATTAAAGGTTGGGACATATATAAAAAACTTGCGCTCTATTCAATTCTCTGGTTCAATCTGCTTTTAGGTCTTAGGGAGCAGCATCTTCTTTATCCTTTGTATTTTATTTCGATTTTTACATTTAAGACAAAAAAGCAACTTCCCTTTATGATGCTCTATTCTGCAATTACGATTTTTAACATAGTGATGTTCAATCCTAACCTGTCACAGTTTGTCTTTAAAATTCCGTATCCTCCCATAAAGGTTGTTTCTGTTTTGTCTTTCATTCAGATTGTCATTTCTCTCTCTGCTGTCGTGCTTATCTTGAAGGAAAAACAACACGTTAAAAAGGCCGCTGAGGTGTCGTCATTCACCAAAAGAGAGGCATTGCAAACGATAATATTCTTTTTAGCAATGACAATCTTCGCTGAGTTCGCTCCCGGATTCATAAGAAGAAACGAGAAGGAGCTCTTCTCCGATGCGATGATAAACAAAAAACTTGTTGATTTTTCGAAAGACAGGTACATTGACCTCAATGTGATAACCCTGTCATCATTCGAAAATTATCTCGGAGCAAGAATGTCTGACGGCTCTTTCTTGAAAATAGCAAATAATGGCGGATATTCAGAACTGACTTTTGATGCGAGAATGGAGTACGTCGATGTGGGAATGGTTATTATAAACAATGACACATTTGAAATCAGCGGAATTCTGAAAAATGCAAAGATGGATGTCAAAGAAGCTGATACCATAATTATTAAATCGGTTTCTCCCAAAAAGTTTTCTCAGGTCGCACTTTACAATATCAGAGTAAAATAATCCCTTATTTGTTGAAAAAATCCAAAAATGCACTATAATAATAAATCTATGCTTTTAAAGGAGTTTAAATGATAAAATTAAGCGGAAACAACCTTAACCTGAAAAACTACAAAGCCATAGTCATTGATATGGAGCTGGCTGGGCTCACTAACGAGGCTGAGATGCGGGTGAAGGAATCATACAGAATAATCGAAAAGATAGTGAAGGAGAACAGAAGGGTTTACGGAGTGACGACAGGATTCGGAAAACTGGTCGACATTTCCATACCCTTAGACAAGATTGAAGAGCTTCAGCTCAACATAATACGCTCCCACTCTGTTGGGTGCGGAGAGCCCTTTTCTTTTGAGGACGTGAGGGGAGCTATACTTCTGAGGATAAATACGATAATAAGGGGCAACAGCGGAGTTTCGAGGGAGACCCTTCAGACACTCATAGAGATGCTCAACAAGGGAGTTTATCCCTTTGTTCCGCAGAAAGGGTCTGTCGGAGCGAGCGGAGACCTTGCGCCCCTGTCGCACATAGCCCTTGCGGCGATTGGAGAGGGTGAATGCATCGAAGGCGGGAAGAGGGTGAAATCGGCAATCGTTCTTAAAAAGAAGAACATAAAACCCGCGAAACTGAAGCCGAAAGAGGGGCTCGCGCTGATAAACGGAACGCAGATGATGACAGCAGTCGCCGGAAGATCTCTTATACTTTCGGAAATTCTTTTGAAGACTGCTGACATTGCCGCGGCAGTCTCTGCAGATGCGCTTCTCTCAACCACGACACCATTTGAGAAGAGGATAACAGACATCAGAAGCCATGGCGGACAGCATGAGAGCGCAGAGAACATGAGAAACCTTCTCAAAGATTCTCCGATGCGTGAGTCGCACAGAAAATGCTCCAAGGTGCAGGACCCATACTCCATAAGGTGCATACCTCAGGTGCACGGAGCGGCCCGCGAGGCGCACAGATTTGCAAAGGAAATAATTGAAACGGAATTCAATTCTTCAACAGACAATCCGCTCGTATTCATAAAGGAGGGAGATGTCGTCTCCGGAGGCAATTTCCACGGAGAGATGATAGCCATACCTGTTGATACCTTGAAGATGGGGCTGAGCGAACTGGCAAACATATCGGACAGGAGGCTCTATCGGCTCATGGACCCCCTGCAGACAAATCTTCCCCCATTTCTCTCAAAGCAGGCGGGGCTCAACAGCGGATTCATGATGCTTCAGGTGACTACTGCGGCTCTGGTCTCTGAGAACAAAATTCTCTCCCATCCGGCGTCTGTCGATTCCATACCCACATCCCTCGGACAGGAA
>JAQVDU010000002.1 GCA_028698175.1 bacterium
CTTCTCCGAAAATGGCGAAAAGTACAATTCAACCTATAAGTATCATGAAGATGATTATATTTCATCATCAAGGAACGGCTATTATTTCAAGGCATATTCAACATTTTTTTTAAAGAATTCGCAGTCATTAAATCTGGCAGTATCAAGCGGATACACTCACGACAAGACTGCCCCCTCACATACAAAGGAGCGTGTAATCACCTACGGCGACTCCACTTCGGACACTCTCTACCCGAAGACAGACTCTCCCCTGGAGATTGTTCTCGACCCATTCAACCTCTTTGAGTATGATGATTTCATGAAACTCGAGTATGAGACTCTTTCCCTTTACAATGACTATCCGTACATGACTCTTTATGGATATGAGTATGGGATAAATGGTTATTATTTCGAAAAAGACGTGCTGACAAACTCGGCATGCATTGATTATTCAATGCCTCTTCCGGAAAACAACAGACTCACTGCCGGAGCAGGAGTGAAACAGAGAGACTATTCGCAGACAGATATCTATCTTCCATGGGACATGTATTATTTCAATGACACATATTCAACATCCTCTCTCTTCGCATACGGATTCTTAAGAAACTGTTTTGAAAGAAACAAAGTTCTTCTGGACATGAATGCAAAGGCTGATTTTGTTTCGAGAAGCGGAGTTCTCCTATCCGACTCTCTCGCCGGAGAATCTAAGAGAATTCTTCTTTCATACAGATTCTCCATTCGCAGCATGATAAACGAATACTCTTCGATACGATTCTCCGCAGAGAAGGCAATTCAGCAGATTGATGAAACGTATCTCTTCGCAAATGTCAATGAGGGGTTCGCGTCATCAGAGACAAGAGGGGACCCGTATTTGAATCAGCCGTCATCAGACCTCTATGATTTCGGGATTTCATTCGACCTTCCTTCAGGGATATACCTCTCTACAAGCATATATTACAGAGAGATTCAGAATCTTGTGAATCTTGTAAGAATAGAGACAGTTCCATTCTCATATCGGATATACAGCGCAAACGGAAGCCTTTACGGAAAGGGGTTTGAACTTCTCTGCGGTGCAAAGAGCCGCCATTTTGACATTGAGGCAAATTACACTTACACTACAGTAAACGAATCTCTTGACTCTTTGGGTTATTCAAGGTCATTCAGCCCGGATTATCTTTCAAAACACAAAATCAACATTCTCCATTCATTCAAACTGCCATTCTCTTCCGACGACAAGGATGACCTCTTGCTCTCATTAAACCACCAGTTCCGCTCAGGTTTGCCTGCCGACAGAGGGGTTGTGAATTATTACATACTTCCGAATCTTTATCTCGCAGACATGGCTTTGGTCAAGGAAATATCATTTGAAAACCGCAGGGCAGAGATTTACCTGAATGTTTCAAACCTCTTCAATGCAGCGACTGTTCTCGATGTATATTCAAACACACTTGAACCGGACAAGGACTGGACCGAGGAGTTTGACCCTGACACTTTCGGCGAGTACAGAATCGGAGATGTCGGATATGACGTGAGAAAGGATTCCGACAGGGACGGATTCGTCTCTTCTGAGGAGAACTGCGGCTTTACTCTCGGAATGTACTATGATGCTGCGTACGACCCGAACAACTATACAACGCCGAGGGAGTTTGCATTCGGAATCAGGATAACCATTTAAACATCAGCCGATTCTTTCCAAAAGCGCATTCTTCTCAGCTTTTGAGAGAAAACTTGCCTCTATTGAGTTCACGGCAAGTTTTTTAATGTGAGATTCGTTTAATGAAAGAGATTCTGCCACTGCAATGTAATTGTCATTAAGATATCCTCCGAAATATGCAGGGTCATCCGAATTGACTGTTGCCATAACTCCCGCATCAAGGAATATCTTCAAAGGATGCTCCCGGAGATTCTTCACGACTCCCAGCTTTAGGTTTGAAAGCGGGCAGAGGGTAAGCGGCATTTTCATTTCCGAAAGTTTTTTTAAAAATTCCCTGTCCCTGTGCGAAGCATTTCCGTGGTCAATCCTCGCTATGCCAAGAACCTCTATCGCCTCCTTCACATACTCCAAGGGTCCCTCCTCTCCTGCATGTGCGACAGTGAGAAAGCCCTCCCTTGCAGACCTTTCAAAGACTCCCCTGAATTTAGAGGGAGGATGGCCGACTTCACTCGAATCGAGCCCCACAGCAGTTATCCACCCTTTGTACTTCAATGCCTCTTCAAGTGTTTTAAACGCATCTTTTTCATCAAGATGCCTCAGGTATGACATTATCAATTTTGAGCTTATTCCCCACCTTCTCTCCCCTTCGACAAGTCCGTTTCTTATACCGGTTATTACGGTTGAGAATTTTACTCCCCTTGACGTGTGGGTCTGCGGGTCAAAGAATATCTCTGTGTGTATTATGTTCTCATCCTTTGCCCTTGAAAGGTATGCAATCATAAGGTCGTAGAAATCCTCCTCCTGAAGAAGAACTCCGGCACCCTCATAGTAAATGTCAAGAAACTCCTGAAGATTGCTGAAATTGTACGCCCTCTTTGCCTCTTCCGCGTCCCTGTATTTCAGCTCAAAATTGTTTCTCTTTGCCAGAGAGAGCATCATTTCACTTTCCAGGGTACCCTCAATGTGAAGATGAAGCTCAGCTTTGGGTATCTTTTTAATGAGCTTTTCTACGGAATTGTCCATATGGGATATTATACTCAAAAGGTATACCATTTCAACGGTTTCACTAAGATGCGGTTTGACATTTAACTTTTTATGTGATATGCTTTTTTAAAAAAAGGAGGATCCATGAAAAAACTGTTTGTTCTCTTCTTGACAACTCTCTTTCTCTTGAGCTCATGCTCACTTATCGGATACAACACAATAAAGATCAGTATTCCTGCGGAGTACATCGACCAGATAGACAAACTCATCGTCTCAATTGCGAACGGAGACGCTGTTGATGAAAAGGAGATTGAAGAGATATCCGAGGAAATCTCTTTCACTCACTTCGGATTTATAGACGTAATAATGGCATACGCTTACAATGCGCAGGGTGTTCTTCTCTTCACCGGAAAGGGCGGAAAGAACGACCTTAACATAGAGCTTGACTATGCCGGAGCAAACGCGGCAAGCCACATTGTGATTTTTCAGGACGGACTTCCCTGGGGAACGACTTCAATGCAGGACATGCTCTTGGCAGAGGGATTCACTGAGGGAGACGGTGAGAACCAGTATGAATTCGTGACATCGGACGAAATATCAGGATTCGGGCTCAATCCGTACACAGACCTTCTCATAATAGCCAATGACCAGGCGCAGACATTCTATGATGTTTTAGGCGCGGACAACGGCAAAATAAATGATTTTGTTTATTCAGGAGGAACGGTTCTTTGGGAAGTGTGCGACAACGGTTGGGCGTACGGCGACATAAAATCTGCAGGAATAGAGCTTCCCGGCGGAATAGAGATAAATCTTCTCTATGAGTATTACAATACTATAATGCAGCCGGATCACAAGATGTTTGACGGCATAACTCTGACGGAACTTTACAACAACTACGCAAGCCATGAGTATTTCACCCTTCTGCCCGCCGGAACAAACGTTCTGATGAACGGGTCGGACTCAGACCAGCCGACTCTTGTAGTGTATCCTCACGGAGCAGGAATCGTATTTATGACAGGACAGCCGCTTGAGCATGCTTACATATACAATCCGGAGTCAATGGGACTCATTCTTCCCCGTCTTGTCAAGCTTGTCTTGGGAAAACTCTGATAAGTTTTTTTTGTATAACTATTAGAGGCGCCTTTCGGCGCCTCTTTTTTTTGCCTGCATATTAATAAAGAATTTTCTATTGACACTGAAACCTTTTGTGATAAGATAAAGTTTAATAGACAATTATGGAGGTTTTATGAAAAGGATAATCCTTTTGGCATTGGTACTCACTTCATTTTTTTGCTATTCGCAAAATTTTGACAGCTTAAAAATCCTACTTATAGATTTTGACGAGGGAAAAACATTCGCAAACCCTGACAATTCTCAAAATATAGGGTATGAATACAATTTCATAAAGGCATTCAAGGCTTTGGGGTTCAGCGAAGATTCAAACCTGGTTGTGAAGGAAAAGATACCGGAGAGTTTTGACTTGATCAAGGACTATGCAGCAATCTTTTTCATTACAGGTCACAGACCTTATGTCGGAGTAGATTTAACTGTAGCCAATATAACAAACTTTGAATCCTATCTTGATTCAGGAGGATGTTTGTACATTGAGGGAAACAATGCTCCAAGCGGAATTTATGACAAGGATTCCTTGTTCATGTTCAACTATTTTAACAATTCCTGCACTGACAACGGAGGAACCGGATTTTCTGGAATAGACACGATAGTTTCAGATACCACAGACACCCTTGACCCGTTTTTCAGATTTTACAAATTTGTTTATCCGGCAAATACAAAACCGGATTCTTCAGTCGACGTCATAGGACCAAAGAACCCCAACCTTCTAAAAGTCAATTACAGAAACCTTCTGCAGTATGATGACCAGACAAAGCTTTACAAGTCAACATCCTCTTCATACACCCCTCCGGAGACAAAGACATTCTATTTCCCCGGAAAGACAGTAATGCAGTCGGTGGCTTTCAGCGCCTTTGCCGACCCCCAGAATGCTCAGGATGCGCTTGATGATTCCCTTGAAAATCAATTGATAAGAGCGGCATATTTAAGGGACATTCTCAAATACTTCGGCATAGGAAAAACGCTCCTTGTAAAAGATGACGGAGAGGTTGCCTTAAGCGATAAAAAAATCATTGAATCCTTGGATAAATTGGGAGTTGAATTTGATGAGATTTCAGTTAAAACCGGAGGAGCTGGACCAAACTATAAAACTCTCGTTAAATATGCCAATGTTATCTGGTACACCGGCGAGGAGTCTACGCTCTCTCTTCTTGCGGCAGACACATTTGCATTAAGCAGGTACCTTGACTTCGGCGGTGACCTTCTTCTCTCAGGGGAGAATCTTGCTCAGGGTATAGGTGTCCCTGACACAAACACGCTTCTAAATGAAAACAGATTTTTATCAATGAAAATGAGGGTAGATTATATCGGAAACCCTTTCAAAGCTCCTGAAGGTTTCAATGCAAACGTTGACGGGCATTTCTACGCAAACTTGGGCTCAAGAATCTGCTCCCTTGAAACAGTGACAACATCAAAACCGGACATGCTTAGGCCGTTTCTTATAGGGCACGTCGATTCTGCATTCTATTTCTACACACTCACAAAGGGCAATAATATTGTAGGCATAGCAAACGAGGGAATACTCAGAAAAACAATCTTCTGCGGTTTTTCAATAGAAAATCTTTATCAGAGAGACCTTGATTCCGTTCTTGAGGTATCTTTTGTCGATTATTTTGACATGAACCTTGATTTCGAACCGAGGAAGTGGGATGATGCAACCTCTTATTCAAAGAGGGATTCTGGAAAGATGTTTGTTAAAACAAACGAAAATTCCCCGAAAGTATTCTGCGTTCAGAGAACCCTATTTGTCGAAGGACTTTCAAAGCCAGAGCTTCTTGACATATCAGGGAGGAATCTGACAAACCTTGAAAGCGGGTATAACAAATTAACATCCGACATAAAAAGCGGCGTCTATTTTGTAAGAGGAGAGTATCGCGGTTCTTTCTATGTGAAAGTGATAACGGTTTTTTAACTTTTATTGTTTATTCTAAATCATAGGGGAGTAAAATGAAAAGAGTTCTTATTTTTGTGACTGCAATCTTTTCATTATCGGCATTGTGCCAGAATTTTACTGATCTGAAGATTCTCCTCGTGGATTCGGACGACGGAAAGACCTTTCTGAATCCCGACAATAATTCAAAATCCATTGGCTATGAATATAATTTTTTCAAAGCATTTGAAATGCTCGGGTTTGACACTCTTTCCGGAAATTTAAAGAGGGGAAAGCTTCCTCTTGTTTTTAATGAATTCAAGCAATATGCTGCAATATTCATAGTTTTCGGACACAGCACCGTTGACGCTACAGACCTTTCTCTTTCTGATATCGACAATCTTGAGGGCTATCTTGAGTCCGGCGGATGCCTTTACATAGAGGGCAACAATGCCATAAGCCACATTCAGGGGTTGGACTCTCTCTTTTTGTTTCTTTACTTCAATAATTCCTGCTTGAGCGACGGAGGCGCCCTGTTCTCCGGAATTGATACGATAGTATCCGACACGACGGACACTCTTGACCCTTTTTTCCGTCTGTATAAGTTTGTTTACCCGGCAAATACAAAACCGGATTCTTCAGTTGACGTCATTGGACCAAGGGACCCCGGTCTTCTAAAAATATATTATAAAAATCTTCTTAAATACGACGACCAGACAAAACTCTATAAATCAGTCTCTTCGTCTTACACTCCTCCGGAAACAAAAGTTTTCCATTTTAATGGAAGAACCATAATGCAGTCTGTTGCTTTCGGAGCATTCTCAGACCCGCAGAATGACGATGACCGTTTGGATGATTCTCTTGAGAACCAGCTTGTCAGAGCTTCATATTTAAGGGATATATTGAAATTTTTCGGAATTGGAAAGACGTTACTTGTGAAAGATGACATGGGAGAGTCGGGCAGCGACACAATTATAAGAGCTTCGCTTGACAGTTTAAAAATCGACTATGACATTATTCCTGTCGCCTCTAAAGCGGATGGACCCGGATACAAAACTCTATCTGAATACAGCGCGGTTATATGGTACACGGGCGATGCAGACACTTCATTCACTTTAACCAAGCAGGACACTTTTAATCTTGGGATCTTTCTGTCTTACGGCGGAAATTTGATTCTGTCCGGAGAAAATATCGCGACAGACATAGGATTTCCTGATACTAACTACAAGCTGGAAAATCCTTTTCTGGCAAAGAATTTCGGTATGGATTTCATCGGAAAGAACAAGACCCTTACAAGTTCATTCAGGGCATTTGCCTCCTCCGACTCGGTGCTGAATCCGTATTATGAAAACGGATACACGAGAATCTGCTCCCTTCAATCTTCAAGCAAGCCTGACCTGATATTCCCCACAAACCTTCGGGGAACCCACGTTTATCCCACGTACTATTTTCACACTCTTACAAAAGGAGACAATATGGTCTCTCTCTTTTATGAGGGTGAGAACAAAAGAACAATTTTTTTCGGTTTTCCCATTGAGGATATCCTTGCGGGAATGCTTGATTCCACCTTAAAGGTTTCTTATGAAGACATCTTTGACATAAATCTTGATTTCAAACCTATTGACAGTCTTCGCTGGTTGAATACTCAAAAGGATTTTCTGAAGTTCAGACAGAAGGAAAAAACATCTTCTCCAATGATTTTTCTTTGGCAAAAGAGCTTGTTTTTATTCGGTGCATGCGAAGCGGATATAATTGACCCTGCGGGAAGATTCATGATGAAAATTTATGAAGGGGAAAACAGCATAGAAAAACTTTCCCGCGGAATATTCTTTGTAAAGGGAAAGAGCTTTGCAAAAAAAATCAGCATTTTATAAACAACCGAACTAAAGAACAACTCTTCCGGAAATCCAAATCGTATTGCATAATTGTTATTTTATGTTAAAATAACATATTATGAAGAAAGTATTTCTTTTCATTTTTCTTCTTTATTCTATCAACCTATTTGCCGAAAGATACATTGTTGAATTTTCCGGCAAGCTTCCCGACAGAAAAGCAGACGGATTCGTCAAATCAAACGCAAAATATAATTTCATTGTCATCGATTCCGATTTTGACAGAATAAAGTCAACCTATCCGGATGCGTCAAAAATCTACAGAGAGCCGAAAGTCCGCGCTTTCTATACCCCGAATGACACATACTTCTCTTATCAGTGGTCTTTAAGCCCGGTCCACTATAATCTTTCCCACATTCTTGACAGAGGAATACTCGGCAGCAGGTCGGTTGTAATCGGCGTTCTTGACACCGGCGTCTCATTTGAAGATTATCCCATACCATCAAACGAACAGGGCCTTGTCGTCTCTGCAACCAATGAATATGAGATGTACTCGGATTTTGAATCAGTAAATTTTGTGCAGGGTTATGATTTTGTCTCCGACGACTCTCATCCTAATGACATGAACGGCCACGGAACGGCAGTGACAAGCGTAATTGCCTCCTCCATAAACAATGCTCTTGCCACATCGGGAATAATTATGGAGGCATCCATCATGCCGTTAAGGGTTCTTGACGAAACAGGAGCAGGCAACCTGACAGACATACTGGACGCGATTGAATACGGCGTTTCAAACGGCTGCGACGTTTTGAACCTCTCTCTCGGAGGAGAGCCGGGAGATTCAAACGGATGGGACATTCTTCATTCCGCAATTATAGACGCGCGCAACAGCGATGTTATGGTTCTTGCGGCATCAGGCAATGACAACGTAAACATGCTCTCATACCCAGCGGGTTTTGAGGAGACTGTATCAGTCGGAGCAGTAGATTACTATTTTGAAAGAGCTCCATACTCCCAGTACGGAACCAATCTTGATTTTGTCGCTCCGGGAGGATACGTATATCAGGATATAAACGGAGACGGAGAGAATGAGGGCGGAATACTCTGCCCTATGCCCGAGCAGACGGAGAGCGGAGCAAACGTAAATGATTTTTACCTTTACTTTGTGGAAGGAACCTCTTTCTCCACGCCCCACTTGAGCGCTCTTGCCGCTTTAATGTATTCAATGGGATATTCCACGGTTGATGAAATAACATCGCTCATGATTGACGCTTCTCTGGACTTGGGCGGAACAGGATATGACCTTGTGTACGGATGGGGTTATCCCAAGCCCGAATCACTCTTCTCCCAGCCGGTCGCCATAAAAACCGTGGACTTTGACATTGCTTCAAATATTCTTTTTTTCTCCATGATTATCCTCAACGATTCATTCTCCCTTGATTCAATAACCATTTCTTCGCTTCTGGTGAATGAAAAACTCAATTATGAAAGTTACGGAAAAATAATCATGACAGAGTTTTCTGCCTCAAAATCAGGTGTTTATACAATCACAGTTTTCGGAAAGAAGAACGCGGAAGGATATCAATTCAAAAGGGAGATTGCACTCAAGAGCATGTCAGACCCTTCAAATTTTGTTTACCACGGAAACATTCAGATGCTTTCAGATTCTCCGTTTGCATTGTTTTTTGACAAAGAGAATGTCATATCGCCTTTAAAGCAAAGCGTTAAGGTGGTCATTCCTTCAAAGAACTCTTCCCGGAGCGAAGTTTTCTGCGGAGACATAAAGATAAAAGCTTCAAGATTCTCTGACAGAATCGAATTTATTGCCGACAGAAAAGGAACCTATAGAGTCTTGGAATCTTCATCTTCCGCATATCCCGCAGAGGATATCTTTTCGAGAAAGAGCATCCTGCTCTCCAATACGACTCTCGACCTTGAAGGACGAGAGGGAAACCTGTATGACAAAAGCGGACGCCTGCTCGCTAATTCAAGGAATTTCACAATCTCCTTTGAAAAACTTCCCGCAGGAATCTATTTTGTAACTTCAAAAAATATGCTATGGAAAATAACAAAACTCTTCTGATTGCTTTTGTTCTTATTGCGATAGCCGCATGCTCTCTTGTGAATCCTCTATCGGAGGACGGCTGGGTTTACGTTAAAGAGGATAATCTGTCAAAGGCGCATGCAAAATTCCTTGAAGATTTTTCCAGATTTCCCGATTCTCTTGACATAATGGGCGGGCTCTCATATACGTTTTTGGTTTTTAACGAAATGGATTCTTCAAAGCATTATCTGGATTTGACAAGGGCAAAAGAAAAAGACAATAACTTTTTCATATTTGCATCTCTCCTATATTTCAGAGACGAACCCGATAGCGCATCTTTTCAATACAGAAAATTTGTATCCAAGTACTCTTCTTTTCCGCTCTATGCCGTGAGGGATGCAATAAAATCAAACACGCTTCACAAACTTGGGCTCACAACGGAGATTTTAAGAGACAGTTTTGACTATGCTTATGGAGTTTTGAAGAGAATAACGGAAATTGATGATTCATTAAACATGAATTTGGATGAAGACAGGTTTCTTGTTATAGAATACATAAATTCTCTGGAGGAATGATGGCTTCTAAAGTTGCGATTCTCATGGGTTCCGACTCTGACAGGGAGGCAATGTCCTCCGCAGAGACCGTTCTGAGGGATTTTGGTATAAGCTTTGATCTGTTCGTAATGTCAGCCCACAGAAATCCTGACAAAGTCAAGGAGTTCGCCTCTTCTGCTAGGGAGGCGGGCTACAAAGTTATAATATGCGGGGCAGGCTATGCGGCGCATCTTGCCGGAGTGGTTGCGTCTCATACGACGCTTCCGGTTCTCGCTGTTCCCATAGATTCATCTCCATTCAAGGGAATCGACTCCCTGCTCTCATCAGTGATGATGCCTGCCGGTGTTCCCGTTGCCGTATTCACAGTCGGCAGGGCAGGGTCAAAGAATGCAGCTCTCTTCGCCGCAGAGATGTTTTCAGCGGAAGATAAAGAGCTTGAAGAAAAGCTTAAGAAGATGAGAGATGGCTGGAACTGAATTAGAGAAGATTGTCGATCTTTTAAATAAAGGCCAGGTGGTTGCATTTTCAACCGACACAGTGAACGGCATGGGCGCTCTTTGCAATTCAAACTCGGCGATTGAAAAAATATTTTCTTTGAAGAAGAGAAGTTCGGAAAAACCGTTTGCCCTGTTCTTTCATTCAAAAGTGCGGGCTCTCGAATACTTTGAAAGATCTCCTCTCCTTGAAAGGGTGATAGACGAATTTATGCCGGGACCCCTCACAATAGTCGCCAGAGTGAAAAAAAGAATAAATCCTCTT
The DNA here is from genome assembly GCA_028698175.1 of bacterium. Lineage (GTDB taxonomy): Bacteria > Hydrothermota > 32-111 > 32-111 > 32-111 > UBA2202. Next base: position 10,808 of record JAQVDU010000002.1, read on the forward strand.
TTGGCAAAAGACAATTTTGCGTCATTCAGAATACCGAAAGACAGAAAAATTCTTCTTCTCCTTGAATCCCTCGACAAACCTTTGGCTGTGACGTCCCTGAATCTGTCAGGAAAAAATGTCATCACCTCAAAAGAAGAAGCATTGAAAGTTTTCAAGGATGTAAAGATCTTTGGAAAGCTGAGCGAAAAGAGCATTCCTTCCTCAGTCATAAGAATCTGCAACTGCGAAATTGAATTTTTAAGAGAAGGAGCAATCTCAAAAAGCGGATTTTTTAAAAGAATAAAAAACATCTCAAATAAGGAGATCATATGCTGACTAAAAGCAAAATCCATCAGTTTACGGAAAGGGTCATAAAGGATTCTGATGCCGATATGACAACGGTTTCAATCGCAGGGGAGAAGGAGGCGCTGACAAGGTTTTCCAACAATGAAATAACTCAGAACGTGGATTCCATAAGGTACACATTCTCCATCCGATGCGTTTACGGAGACAGGGTCGGGGTTGTCTCCGGAACCTCTCTTGACTTTAAAAACATTAAGAGGTTTCTTGAGACGGCAAAACAGATAGCTCTCAACCAGAGAACAGGAAAGAAGATCTATCCGCTCTTCGAACCCCAGCAGTATAAAACATGCAAGGGGTATGACAAAGGAACGGAAGACGTGACACCGCAGACAAGGGCTGACATGGTCAAATCTGCTGTGAAACTGTGCGCAAAGGAGAAGATGTCAGCCGCAGGAATAATGTCAAACGCGGCAATGCTTTACGCAATAGCAAATTCAAAGGGTCTCTTTGCAATCAATGAGAATTCAAATGCCACTTTTTCAATAACCGCTCAGACTAAGAATTCGTCCGGGTGGGCTGAGGATTCCCAGACAAGCATTAAAAAACTCAATGTAATGAAAGACGCGGAGGTTGCGGTAAAAAAGGCGAAGCTTTCAAAGAATCCGAAATCAGCCGAACCAGGAAAGTACACTGTAATTCTTGAACCTGCCGCGGTTGCTGACATTCTCTCTTTTCTTTCATATACGGTCTTTAACGGACTTAGGTTTGCCGAGGGGCGCACGTTTCTCTCCGGAAAAATGGGAGAGAGGGTCGCTGACGCGAGGATAAACCTCTACGACGACCCTTTCGTTGACGGCATTGGAGGCATTCCTTTTGATATGGAGGGATTTCCCAAGAAGAGGCTTACTCTTATTGAAAAAGGAGTTTTCAGAGAAATTCCCACTGACAGAAAGGTTGCGGAAATGCTCAAACTTGAAAATAACGGACACTCTCTCGGAGCTGACGATGAATGGGGACCTCTTCCTTTGAACCTCCGTCTTGAAACAGGCAAATCTACCGTCGATGAAATGATCAAATCAACAAAAAAGGGAATTCTTGTAACTCAATTCCATTACGTAAACATCCTTGACCCGATGAAGACCCTTGTAACAGGAATGACAAGAAACGGCATATTCCTTGTGGAGAACGGAACGGTTAAACACGGGCTAAAGAACCTCAGGTTCACTCAGTCAATAATGGATGCCCTTATGAACACAGAGATGGTCGGCGACAGAGCAATAGTCCAGAGCGGCGGATTCGGCGGAGGATTCTCTGTGCCTGCAATGAAGGTCAGGGATTTCCACTTCACCAGCAAAACAGAGTTTTAGGACAGGAGGAACAATGTTTAAACTTGGAAATTTGGCGATTGAAACCGCAAAGCACTATGGGGCTGACTATGCGGATATAAGGATAATCGAAACAAAGAACGAAGATCTTAACGTCAGAAACGGAAAGGTCAGCGCGGATTATTCGCAGACCCTTGGCTTCGGAGTAAGGGTTCTTTACAGGGGGTCGTGGGGATTCGCGTCAAGCGACACTCTGACAATGGAAGAGGTAAAGAAAGTTTCAAAAGAGGCTGTGCTCATAGCAAAGGCATCCAACACCCTTCAGGCTGCAAAAGTCAGGTGGGCTAAGGAGGATTCCTATAAGGACCACTGGTTCACTCCCGCATTGAAGAATCCTTTCCGCATACCTCTCGAGCAGAAACTCGATTTAATGCTGAAAATAGATGAAATTCTCAGAAAGAAGCCGGAGATAAGGGTCTCCACGGTTGAAATGTCATTTCAAAACATAAGAAAATGGTTTGTAAACTCGCAGGGAAGCGAGATACTGCAGGACCTTATGAGAAGCGGAGCCGGATACTCGGTCACATCCGTGGGAAACAATGACATGCAGGTTCGCTCATACCCGGCATCATTCGGAGGACAGTACTATTCAGGCGGCTATGAGATAGTGGAGCAGATGGAGCTTCTGCAAAATGCAGAAAGAGTGAGGGAAGAGGCGATTGAACTTCTAACCGCGGACGAATGCGAAGAGAAGGTCTCTGACGTCATTATAGGCGGTTCGCAGATGGTTCTTCAGATTCATGAATCCGTGGGACACGCAACGGAGCTTGACAGGGTTTTGGGTTATGAAGCAAATTATGCCGGAACATCATTTGCCACTCTTGAAAAGTATAAGAAATTCAAATACGGCTCTCCGATAGTGAATTTGTTCGCCGACTCAACCATTCCTCTCGGCCTCGCCACGCACGGATACGATGATGACGGAGTCAAAGCTCAGAGGTGGGACATAGTCAAGAACGGTGTGCTTTCAGGTTATATGACCAACAGGGAGCTTGCTCACAAAATTAATGACACAAGGTCAAGAGGATGCTCGCGCTCTCAGGGATTCTCATCGATCCCTATCATAAGGATTGCAAACCTCTCCCTGGCGCCCGGCGAATGGGAGCTGGATGATTTGATAAAGGATACAAAAAACGGCGTCTTCATGGACACGAACAAGTCATGGTCAATAGACCAGATGCGCCTCAACTTTCAGTTCGGATGTGAAATCGGCTATGAGATAAAGAACGGGAAGAAGGGAAGAATGCTTAAAAACTGTTCGTATCAGGACATTACTCCCGAGTTCTGGGGAAAGTGCGACGCAATATGCAATGAAAACCATTGGGACCTCTGGGGCGTTATAAACTGCGGAAAGGGACAGCCTGGACAGAGGGCTGAAATGTCCCACGGTTCATCTCCCGCAAGATTCAGAAAAGTTCATATAGGAATAGGAAATAAAAAAAGGTAATCTGCAATAATTCAGTCGAAGCGGAGAAAACCGCTTCGACTGAAAACAAAGGAGGTTTTATGAAGAGGGTGTTATGTTTTTCATTTATTCTGTTTGTGTTTTTGTCTTTATCAGCCTCTTCGGGAGGCTCTCCAAACAAAGAGAACAGCTCTTTCAACGGCTACCTTGTCTCCGACTCTGTCATTGACACACTGAACTATGGCAGAACAGGCTCAAACGGAATTGAATTCGACGGAAGGTATTTTTACATTGCAAATGCAGTGCCGGACCCCGCCTTTGTTTACAAATTTGACTACATATACGGGCTTCTCGATTCTTTTGTCATGCCGGCAAACGGAAACATTTTCGGCATAGGCATACAGAACAACAATTTGTACGTAGCGAACTGGACAAACGGCACCATCCACAAGCTTACGGTTGACGGAACCCCAATAACAACACTGACATCTCCTGCGGGCACAGGCACAAGGGGAGTGACAAGCGACGGAGCAAACCTATACATCGCCTCAACAAACGGCGGAACAAACACAGGCTTCATATTTGTCACTGATACCCTGATAAACATTCTCGACACAATTCATATAGCATCCATTGTCGGATGGCCTATGGACATTGCATTCTGCGATGTTGATTCTACACTATGGGTTCTTGACGATACTGCAAACAAAGTGTGGAAACTCGACATATCGGTTGACCCTCCTGTGATTGTGGATTCCCTGCCTGTTCCTTTCGGAGGCTCCCTTACGGGCGAGGGCGTCGCCTTTGACGGAAATGACCTTTGGATTACAAATTACTCTGATACTTTTGCTTACAGGTATGACCTCGGCATAGCGAAGACAAGGGTGGCTTATTTTGAGGACCATGCTCCATGGACATCTTGGGCGAACGAGGATATTCTATGCAGAAACAGAGTTGCATTTCATTACTTCACATCCCTGGATCTGCCTACTGTTGATTTTTCAAAGTTCCAGAAGGCAATATTCGCAAGCCAGCAGGAAAACACATTTTATACTGCGATAACGGACAATAGGTCGATGCTTGAATCATGGATAAACAATGGCGGAATATTCCAGCTGAACGGAGCAACTTATGATTCATATTCATGGGCGGGGCAGATTATGCCGGGAGGATTTTCAATGGTTCAGCAGATGATTGACACTGCGACAATAATGAGCGCATGGCATCCGCTTTTGAATGAATTCTACACAGCAGATTCCGCCAGCCTTGTCGATTGGGGCAGCGTGATGCACGGAAGACTTACAAATCTGCCTGCAGATGCTTACAATGTGCTTTTAACTGGCGACTCTCTCAATGCGGGTCTTTCAATATTCAGAATGGGAAAGGGCGGAGTCATAGCCACTACGCTTACTGCGGAATATGCTTTCGACAATGCCTTCTCAGAAATTGCAGAGAATATAGACATGTACTGGATAAACGGCTGCTCTCCAAATGTGCTTTGGGCCGTGGCCGATCCTCCTGCGCCGGTTATAACAAAGGCGATAGAGGAGTATCCTGATTTCGGCAACATTGACTATATGGATTCAAGGACCTTCATTCCAAGCCAGTTGGATATGTCAATGTACGATGTCGTTTTAACATTTCCCGATTATTCATACGCTGACGCAGAGCTTATGGGAGATTCTCTTTTTGAGCATGTTCTTAACGGCAAATGGGTTGTGACATGCGGATGGTCATGGTACACTACCGGAAATTACCTCGGAGGCGAGATAATGAATCCTACATACAATCCATTCTCTCCGCTTGACGGAACAAATCATTTGTCAAACGCGAATCTCGGAACATTTGTTGCGGGACATGAATTCATGAACAATGTTTCAACTCTCACATCATATTTCAGGGATTATCTTGTTCTCAATTCCGGAGCAGACACTGTTGCAAGGTGGAGCGATGACGAATGGCTCCTCGGGTACAGAAACCTTCCGGGAATCATGGGAGGCATAGTGGGTCTCAACATTGTGCCTTCTGATGATTATGTCTCCGGGGGAGAACTCGCTGGGGATTACGTTCAGCTTGTTCACAACGTTCTTTTGGTCTCTGAACTTACTCCTGTCGAGGAGATTGCCCTTGATGGAAGATCAAATGAATTCAAGACAGAGGTAACTTCTATCACATCTGGAATTTTCAGGGCATCATTTTCTTCTCCAGTCATGGAACATACGCTCATTTCTGTATATGACAAAACCGGAAGGGTTGTCTTTGAGAAAGATTTTTTCAATGCAAACGGTCTTAGAGAGGTCTCCTTTGACGCTTTAAAAGAGAATATTTCATCCGGAGTTTATTTCTTCAGAATCTCTTCCGGGAAAAATCTTGTAAAAGGAAAATTCCTTTACATTTCAAAGTGATTTTGTTTGCAAAAGGGGGGCTTTGCTCCCCTTTTATCTTGACTTTTTTTTTATAAAGATATAGAATAAATCAAATACAAGGAGGTATTTGGGAATTGTATAAATCTATTAATGATAAATCAAAAGAAACAATCAAAACAAAGGAGGAAAGGATGACCTTTAAGAGAGTTTTGTTTTTACTTGCACTCTCGGTTCTCTGCATTTCCGTGTCTGCTCAGTTCGCATCATTCAGGAGCCTGTCGACTGCAGGACTTTTGGATGACAACATTGAGGCGATACTTGCGGTCACCGAGATGACCTATGTTGACGGATTCAACATATTCACAAACCTTTCAAACTTCGACTATCAGTCGGAGGACATTTTTGACGGCTATTCTGACAATTATCTCATAGGATTCAAGGGTTCGATGATGGACATGCTCCACCTCGGATTCCTATCCGCGTCAGAGGGCTACAAATACGGCTACACAGACACTGTCACGTCGACAGAGTACATTGACAACAACGGCGACGAGCAGTATGACGAATTCATCACAGAGAATGAGACTGATGAATATTTTGAAGGAGATAACTACTCAACAAACTTCGTCGCATTCACATTCGGAAAGCCTGAAGGCGTCAAAGCCGGATTCTCCTACACCAATTACAGGGGCAACTATGCTTACGATGAGGTTTATACTGATGTCGTGAGGGATTCAAACAGAATCTCCGGCGATTTGATGAGGCTTTACAATGAGTGGTATTATTATGATTATACTAATCCGTACACTGATAACGCTCTCACCCTTAACGGCGCATTTTCAACAGGCGCGATGGAGTTCGCACTCAACATAGGGCTTGAGTTCCTCAAGGGCAATTACTTTGACTATGAAGTGGACTCATTCATTGAGGACCTCTCACCTGCAAACCCCTCGATGCCTTTCCAGTATAGCGGAGTTTACAATGACTCAACAGAGTACACTCAGAACGGCTTCGGTTGGAACGTGGGTCTTCAGATGTACTACAGAACTTCGAATCAGGATTCAATAGAGTTCGGAGGATACGTCTCAAATGTAAACTACGGAAAAGCGCACTACACTTCAAACTATTCAAACCAGTATGATGCAATTTATCCCGGCATTGTTGAAAATGAAACATACTCATATGACTACAATGACTCTTACGGCGACTCAACAAGTTCATTTGCTGAAGCATACATGTCATGGGGCGTCGGCGGAAAATTCGTCAAAAAGCTTGAAAAGGCGCACTTTGCAATGGGAGCATTCTTCGGCCAGTATAAAAACAGCGAAATTGACACTTCAAATTATGACTACACCTACGAAGAGAGATACAATGACGGAAACGGAATGGATGACTTAGGCGACTATGAGTACTATGAAGAGGGTTCATACTCAAGAGAGTATGCCTACAATTCTCTTGGTACATACATTTACCTGCCGGTAGGCATTGAGTATAACTTCTGGGGTCCTTTGACGGGAAGGCTCGGAGCAGAGACGAACCTCAGTTGGTACAACTCATACAGCTCTGAAAAGTTCTTCGCCTTTGACCCGGGAACATACACTATAACCTATGGCGACGGATCCGTCTATGAATACCTCAATGATCATGACTCATACAGAGAGGATTATTCCTACGGATATTCGTCTTTTGACCGCTCAACATACTTCTCATACGGAATAGGATGGGAAATTTCAAAGAATGTCAAAGTTGATTTCATGGGATTCTCAGACCTCACCGATATGACAGACTGGTCAATTTCAGCCAATGTCAAGTTTTAATTTTAGGAGGAAACAATGAAAAGATTTATACCATTGATTCTTGCCATACTGCTGATTGCCGCAGGCTGCACATTCAAGCCCTATGACGGAACAGATTATTCGGCAGACTTTGAGCCGGCCACAACGGGAACTGTCGCTATTCAGCTCACAGGTTCAAGTCCTGCTAACGGAGGCAACATTCAGGACACGGATTTCGACACCGGGGACATTGAAGGAATCATATACATTTACTTCAATGATTACCTCAATTCAAGCGCCGCCACTGCGACAAACTTCGCCCTTAATCCAAACGGCTCTGCAGGAACGATAACTTCGATAACTGTGGCCTATGAGAAGAATTTCAGAAGGGTAAAGCTTACAGGCACATTTGCAAATAATGCGACATACTCTTTGAAGATATCTGCAGACGGAGTCAAATCGGCAGGCGGATGCTACATTGACGGAAACGGAAACGGAATCGACGACGGTTCCCCGTATGATGACATCTACTTCCAGTTTGCAACAGGAACCGGTAACGACTGGGCAGACCATGACAACCCGCGCCTGAACGGCTTCTGGCCTGAGGGCGGACAGGTTGCGGTTGACGGCGGATTTCTTGTCACTTTTGATGAAGTAGTCGAATCAACTGACGTGGTAAACGGAGTCACTCTTGTAAGAGAGAGCGACGGAATGAATATAAACCTTGAACTTCTTGTCTACTTCGGAACAGGTGCGTTATTCGGAGTCAACGGAGGAGATTCGCTTGCGCAGAGACAGGCATACCTTATGACTGTCGAACTCAACACAATATCAGACTCAGCAGGAAACACTGCTCTTGCTTACAATGATCCATATACTGCAGAGACGCCTGACTTTGTGTCAAGGTTCGTCACAGAGTCCTATGAGGGAGATGATGACACCCCGCCGACAGTTTGGAATATAAGCTTCCCTTGGGGCGGCGACTTCATGACCATAAACTTTGACGAAGCAATGGACATTACAACACTCACTTCAAACAACATTAAATTCTATGCCGACTTCGGAAACGGACCGGTTTATGTGCCCGGAGACCTTTATGTCAGGCCTGACACAACAGCTGTTGAGTATTCGCTCATAAACTTCAACTGGGATGATTTCAATCAGGGTCTTCTTGTTATTGAAAAAGAAGTCACGGACAACTCGGACAAGAAGTGGATGCTTGATGCAAACGGAAACGGAATCGGCGGAGAAGAGGCAGACATTACAAGACACGGCTATGAAGATTCCGATAATTACAACGAATGGTTCTGATTTTTGATTTAATGGCTTTATAAAAAAGGGGGCTATAAGCCCCCTTTTTTTTGCTGATATTTAACGCAATACGGAAACCTTCTTTAAAATTTCTTTATCCGATGTTTTTACTCTCACAAAATAGACTCCGGTCTTAAGATTCTGTCCCACATCTGCTGTAAAGGTCTCTTTATCGGCAAAAACCTTTTTCTTTGCTACGACTCTTCCGGAAACGTCTGTTATGGTTATCAATGCCTCGCCTGCGGAAGATCCAAGGAAAAGAACCTTTACGCTCTTCATGTCGGAGTTTATCATTATTGAATTATCGGCTCTTTTTTTATCTTCAATGCAGACGGCAGAGAGGTCTCCGAAGAGGCCAAGAACATTTTTTACCAACTCGGCTGCATCTGCCGTATTCATGTAAAACAGAGGAACTGCCGCTACAACAGCAGAAGTGTCATTTGCTGCGAAGATAATCGGTTTCATGTGAAAGGCAGTGTCTCCCACTGTCGAATGGTAGAGTCCCAGAGGATAAGACGAACCTGTTAAACCGAATACTCCTCCATAATACATGTTTCCGTCTCCTCTTGGAAGCTTTTCTTCCACAAAGCGCGCAGTATCACTAACTCCGTTTATAGACCAGCTTACATATTCAAGCTGGTAGAGAGTGTTTCTGTTGTAATAATCTATTCCAAGAAGAGTTCTGGCATCCGAAAGGGACTCTGAGAAAGCAGGGAATGTCGTCGGATTATCGAGGAGGGATTTTCCTATATTCCATCCGAAGAGAGCCACTCTTCCGCCTGCCTCTATATAATCATAGAGGTCTTCATAGTCTATTTTGTTTGCGCTCAGATCATCATCGATGTAAAGAATTCTTTTGTAAAGGCCGAATTCCATCATTGAAGTTGAAGCTATCGAATCGGCGTCTATAATTTCATATGCGAAATTGCCCATGATTGAATCATAAAATGCGTCAGTAGCGCCGTCAGTGGCGGTTCCTCCGTTGTTTGTCTCATCAATCACCAGGAGCTCTTTCACTCTGCTGACAATCCTTGTTTTTAAGGTGTCGGAGGGAGCAGACTCGTTCGAGTCAAAGTCGATTGCAGTCACATAGTAGCTGTATACGGCGCTGTCAGACAGAGAACCATCAACGTAAGTTGTATCCGACGTAGTGTCAACCGCAAAGAAGGAACCTTCTCCTATTCTTCTGTAGATTTTGTAATGAGAAAAATCGGCCGCCTTTGACGAATTGTAGAGAATCCTGATCTCAGAGGATGAACCGTATGCGTCTATGCACGAGATTTTGTTTGGTACAAACGAAGGCCTTACGGTGTCTGTCGCTTCGGAAAATGCCTCTATCCCTGACGTATCTATCGGAGTTATTCTGAATGTATAAAGGAGACCCGGAATCAAGGATGAAACATTGTATTCGTTTGTATCGGGAGCGTCTGCAAACTGTTCAAAAGCATCTCCTTCTTTTTTATAGTATATCCTGTATGAAGATATGTCATTGTTTATTGTTTTTATCCAGGAGACCGAGACGGAAGAGTCGCCATTGTCAACAATGGAAAAATCCGTCACGGGAAGCGGCATTTGGGAGAGATAGTAAGCGGTTGCTGTTCCGGTTTGCGCCAACTCTTTCATGAAGTCAAAGTTGAGAAGATGTATTGAATCCTTTGTAGAATGGTATACTGGGGAAAAGTCATATTCAATGGCGAATGCAGATTTGAATCCTGCCAGGTCGAAAGGATAGTGGTCGCTTCCGGAGCTTGAACCTCCGATATGGGTTATCAGCGTTGTGAATGTGTCAGCCATCATCTTGAAAATGTTTTTAAGAGGGAGGGAGTGCGTCATTCCGTATAGGTCATACTGGTATGTTGAAGACGGGTTGTAACCTATCATGTCAAAGTTGACCATTCCAAGAACGTGCATGCTGTTTGGAATTATGTAATTGTTCACGAAATACTCTGAGCCGTAAAGGCCGAATTCCTCGCCTGAGAATAAAACAAAATATATATCGTAATCGCTTTCGACTGACATCAGAGACCTTGCGGCTTCAAGAACTCCGGCTGAACCGGAAGCATTGTCATCCGCCCCCGGGGCTATGTAATAATTATTGGAATAATCGTCATAGTGGGCTCCTACAACAATGCACGTATCATGAGAGATGGTTCCTCTCTTAAGTCCGACAACATTCTTCGTGTTGTAGACGCTGCCGTAAGAAAAAGAGAAGTTTTGAAAATATACAGAATCAAAACCCATGGAATCCATCACAGATTTCAGATAAACCGCGGCTGAATCAACCCATGTGGTGACTGAGACCCTCGAAGCGCTATAGGTCCCCTGCGGATACGGAATTTCTCCGCTGAGTATCGCCACTTTTTCATAAAGAGAATCTGCAGAAATAATGTTTATAAGAGAATCAATTTCGCCCATAAAGCTTTTTTTGCCGGGGAGGTAGGGATTATAATCATACTTATACGTTTCTTTTATAGGCCTTTCAAAATTCAGGTTAAATATTTCCCATTCTCCTCTTTCTTCTGCAGAGGGAATCCTGTCAAGAAGAAGAATTGAAGATTCAAAATCTGCAAAGAGATATTCTGGAATATTCTTTACTCTGTTTTTGTCGTGAGAAAGAGCAATGAAGTAGTCTTTTCCCTGATCAAAGGGAATTTTCATAATAATTTCGCCTTTGGCGGAATTATCTTTTGAAAGCCCTATTTTGAAAGCTTCAAGGTCATAGTAGGTTGTTGTGTTTTGAGCTTCTCCATTGAAAATGATTATTTCATCGGAAAAGGCAAAAATTGACACTGTTGCAAGAAACAGCAGAAGATAAAATTTTTTCATCTACACTCCTTTTTTTTATAATATAACTCATTTTGTAATTATTTCAATGTTGAACTTAATAAAACCCACATTCTTTGATTGCATTGTATCCTTCGCTTTCCACATCCTCCCCGAAAAGAGCATATTCCGGAAGATATACTCCTGAAGAAAGTGGCAAAATGGCTGTTGACCTCCCTTGGGACTCTTTGTTTTGCCCCAAAAATCCTGCGCAGAGATATTCATCGACTTTCTTGCAGAATATATAAGAGGAATTTCCGGTTTCAAAGAATTTCTCTCCGTCTTTTATGCAAAAATCATCGATTTGTATCAGAGTCTTTTTGAAAATTTTCATGGCGGAAGAATTTTTATCAGGAACGCCTATAAAAACTATGTTTTTTTTCTGCGTGGAGTCAAAGAGTGTGTCAGGAAGAATTTCGCACGCGCCGAGACACTTGACTGTAAAGAGGTTGTGAATATAGAGCGCCTGTTCGTATGAAACATTGGAATTTTTCTTGTCTGTCGAGTAGACAATCGCGAAGGGCTTCATGAATGCATATTTGACAAGAGTGTAATCTTCCCTTTTCAACGAAGACTTGACTCTGACAAAATCTTTGTTTTTTAAGGCGAATGACTGATTTTTAGCGCCATCCGCCAAAAACTCTTTGCCGTCTATTACAAACTTTATTTTTCCGGAGTAGGCGCCTTTCGCATTTAGTATTGTAAACCCCTCCACGTTCTGTGTTGTGATGATTATTTCATTCGCCTTTAATTCAGCAGTTATGCTTGATTTTTCGTATTTATGAACCTGCCTGTCTATTCTCACAAAATCCGAAGAATCGGATTCATAGAGGGAATACGTGGTGAATGAAGAGATTCTGTTCAAAACCTGTCGCTTGGATTTTTCAATGAAATTTCTTATAAAATCAGAGTCAATGCAGTCCACTCCCGAGGTCTCTTCAATGTCAAACCAGTGTCCCATTCCGGCGAATTCAATGAATTCGGATTCAATGCCAATCCTTTGCAACTCATTAAAAAACATCCTTGACTGATAAACCGGCACATTATCGTCAATCTCTCCGTGCACAAGAAGAATCTTTGCATTCATAAGGTTGTTTAAAAAATTGAGAGGATTTTCAGAGCTTTTAAGCAGATTTACTATTCCGAATGCTTTACCGTTTGAAAGAAGATTGATTCTCGAGTATGTCTTGGGAATATATGTTTCAAAGTTTATCCAACCGCTTGCAGGCACCACGCTTGAAAACATCCATCCGTAAAGAGAACCCAGATACATTGCTCCGTGTCCTCCCATTGAATGGCCCGTTAGGGATATCTCAGAATCAATTATGCGATATTTCTCTTTGATTTTTTTTAAAACCTCCAGGAAATCAATTCTTCCTAAATCCTGCCAGTCGAATCCGAACTCTCCCCTGTTTGTGGGACAGACGAGAATATGCGTCTTCGAGCTTCTGTAAGCCATCGCCTGATTTTCCGCCTTTACTCCAGCTCCGTGAAGGGATACGGACAGTGGATAAAAGAGAGATGTTGAAAAATCTTCCGGAAGTCTGACAGCATAGTATTGAACCGATGAATCAACCTCCGAAACGAATGTCTCTTTTCTAACTTCATTAAGATTCTTCACTTTAAAATTCAGATTTGTTCTTAAAGTATCAGTCCCTGACTCTATCAGAATCTCTGCAAACTCCTCTTCACCTATAGACTTCTCTTTCATTGATATGGAAAGAGGTATGTTTTTAACTCCCATGGGCGGAAGAATGTCTGTGCGTTCTTCTACTGCAAAGAGAGAATCCCTTTCTGAGGAGAAGACCTTGACTCTCTGCCATTCTGCAGTTGAATTGAGAAGGCAGACCGAGACAACACCCTTCATGAGAGAATCTTTGATAATGTCAAAGACGAGGGTTGCATTTTGTAGGAAAACTATAATATTTTCAGGTTCATATATTTTAGTATATCCTTCAAAATATCCGTAATATCCGCTTGTTATAAAAGAAATGGAATTCTCCCCCTCTTTCACCAAAACAGGAATTTTGATTTTTCCAGTCTTGTACGGATCGCCCGGATATTTAACCGAGTTAATATAGAAACCTGATACTCCGCCAACCTCGGCAAGAAGAACTTTCTCTTTCTTAGAATGGAAGCTTGAAAAACAGTAATAGGATGTAAGGATTCCAGACAAACCCATCGCATCCCATGCGCTCTTCATCTTCAATGTATCAGAAGAGAGTGAAATAATCTTATTTTGAAATGAGAATTCACTAAATTCAAGGAGTTCCTGATTAAAGAATCGATAATTGAATTTTTTCTGCCGGTAGTCGTTGAAGTCGGCATGAAACTCGACCGGAAGAGAAAAATCTTTTAAAGAAGCGTGCATCGGCCCCAGAACCTTCCATTCCTCAGGAAAGATTGTCTCTGCGCTCAACCCCGCCCGGACAATAAAAAGAAAAACAAAAAGAAAAATCTGCTCTTTTTTCAAACGCTCCTCTTTTTAAGAGCATTCAGCCCCAAAGAGTAGAGAACGGCGAATATCGCGCCAGTCATGACAAAGACGGCAGCAACGCCGTACAAGAAGTATATATTGCTGAACTCTATTCTCTTAAAGGCGTACTCAAAATAGGTTTTTGTAGGATTGGACATTATCCCCAGACATAATCCTATGTAAGCGAGAGATGCAATGGCTGAGACTATTCCTCCGAAACCGCTGGCAATTTTCGAAGGATTTGTTTCGTTGAAATCCGGCAGAATCGCGCCCATGCTTGTGTTTATAACGGTGATTCCGAAAGAGACGATAAGGGTGACTGCCATTGAAACGAGAACGACGATTCTGTCAATGGAGAGAAATGCGTTTGTGCCAACCACAAGAATCTGCCCAAGAACGCTTATGACAATGAAATTAAAGGCAAGCTTTGCATTGAAATAATCTCTCATGTTGATGCTGCTCTTTATCAGCGGAAAGGTCTTTCCTTCAAGAGAAATCAGAGGGAAGACAAATCTTACCGAGAGAGTCGCCATTATATATGTCGAGAATCCGAGGTTGGCAAATGCAAGAATATATGTATAGAAGGGCGACCTGAAGTATATGGGGCTTCTCACGACGCTTATTCCGTAAAACAGAAGGAGAAAAAGAAAGGTCACAGATTGTCCCCATTGGGAAGGGTCTCTCAAAAAGACAAGCATGTCCTTTTGAATGAGAAGAGCGATCTTGCTTCTCCTTAAAACTGTTGGATAACCCATCATGTTCTTCAGGCGCGAGCTTCTTTTCACTGTCTTTTCGTAAGAAAGGTATTTTTTGTCGTATGATTTCATCAGAAACAATGTTCCTGCCAGGGAGACGACAACGTAAAGAGCCAGGAGAATTATCCTTGCCAGTTTCATGCGGTTGAGTTCTGAAGAGAACATCATCTCTATTATTATTCCTGAAGGCAGGTTTCTGAACTGTTCCACCTCAAGCGAAGAAATAAACTTTTCCACCTCAAAAAGATTTGCGTCTCTGGGAAGGTTGAATATGTCGGACGATTTCATAAAAAAGATAACTGCAAATAAAAGCAATGCCGATGCGGCGACTATTGCGACTATTTTTCCCGTTGAATGTTTTTTGAAAAACCCGGAGAAAAGAAAAGATGCAAATACGCCTATAAAAACGGCGATAAAGACCATAACAAAGAAAAGAAGAAGTGAAATAAAGGTAAAAGAGAGAGTGAATTTAAAAGTTCTGCTTATCGCCAGCATAAGAGGAATAGACACTATCAATATCGCCCATGAGGCGAAAACTCCGTTTTCGTAAAATTTAATGAAAAATATTTTTTTCGGGCTTAATGGAGTCGTAAACAGATATTCAAGCTCTGGGGTGCGGAAAAACGTGGTTATAGAGGTCACTATGCTTGACATAAGAAGCATTATAAAAAAGCTTGAGAACATTATCGAAGAGATTCTTTTTGTGATGCTGTATCCTATTTCAGAATCGGATTTAACAAGGTACGTGAAAATCTTAAGAAATATTGAATAGTTGAAGTAAAGAAATACGCTCATAACGCATATATAAGAGAGAAGACGGATGAAAGACCTGAAGTCGCTCACTATGAGACTTCTGTAAAAAGTCTTGAATCGAATGCGGATTATTTCAGTCATTGCTCTTTGTTATCTCCAGGAATATCTCTTCAAGGTTGTTTTTCTTTATTTTGTCCTTAAGGTCGCCTATGCTTCCGAAATAGACAAGATTGCCTTTGTCCATTATTCCGATTTTGTTGCACATCTCTTCCGCAAGTGAAAGAGTGTGGGTTGAAACGAAGAGGATTCTGTCTTCTCTCGCAACGTTTACAAAAAGGTCTTTTACTATTTTTCCGGATTTGGGGTCTAGCCCCACCATCGGTTCGTCCACCAGCAGAATATCTGGATTATGAATGAATGCGGATGCTATTACAATCCTCTGTTTCATTCCGTGAGAATATTCCTCGGTTCTTGAATCCATGTAGTCTGAGAATTCCATTATTTTCGAATAAAAATCAATTTCTCTCTCAACGTCGGATTCTTTCATTCCGTATATCCGTCCCACAAAATAAAGGAACTCCCTGCCGGTAAGCTTGTCATAAAGAAACGGCGAATCCGGAACATATCCCATTCTCTTTTTGCTTATGTCAGGATACAGAGCAGAATCTCTTTCATTGATTTGTATTCCGCCTTTCTCAAAATTCAGAAGCCCGGCTATGCACTTTATGGTCGTTGTTTTACCTGCGCCGTTGGGACCTATGAATCCGAATATGTCTCCGCCTTTCAGGTCCAAAGATAAATCATTGACAGCGGTTGTCTTTCCGTAAGTCTTCGTCAGATTTTCGATTTTCAAACTCGTTTTTCTTTTTTCTTCCATTTTTTATTCACCTTCTCCATTTTTATTTTTCTCAATTTGTTGGCGAACCTGTGCGACTCATCCCTGATACCCTTTATAAGAGCGCCTGCAGGGCTTCTGCC
Organism: bacterium; assembly: GCA_028698175.1. Classification (GTDB taxonomy): domain Bacteria; phylum Hydrothermota; class 32-111; order 32-111; family 32-111; genus UBA2202. The sequence continues at coordinate 27,117 of JAQVDU010000002.1, forward strand.
GTTCAGCATTATCTCTTTTCCCTGAAAATCATACAGAATGTCAAATCTTTTTGCAAGAGCAAAGAGGTCACACTCCCTTCCGCTCTCGTCAAGGACCCTTCTGCATGCTGAAAGCTGCCCCAATCCTCCGTCAATCAGAATCATGTCGGCAGGATGTTTCTCAAGGTATCTTTTCAGTATGGTGCTTAAGGCCAGATAGTCATTGTTTCCTATTGATTCAAGATTATAATATCTGTAAGCGCTTTTGAGGGGTTTTCCGTCTTTAAAGGAGACAACCGCTCCGGAGGTCCACTCGCCGTTTACGTGGGAAATATCAAGACCTATAATATACTCCGGCATTTTTTTTAAATGCAGGTCTGCAGTAAGTTGCGCAATTCCCTTTGAAACAAATTTTCTGTTGAGAGAGATGCATAGTTCATTGCGTGCGTTTTCAAGCGCAATTTCATATAGCTGATAAGCATACGTGTTTTTGACTGCCTGTTTAACGTTTAAATCATAATTTGAAAAAATCAAATTTTTTATATCATCCGTCTTTTGTGAAATCACAAATAGGGTTTTAAAGTCAAAATCCGTTGTGGTCTGATAATAATTTCCGATTATTTCGATTATCACAGAATCATCTTCAAGAACCGCTCCCGCAGAGAATCTTCTGGTGATTATTTCATGTATGGTTCCGTTCCGCAGTTTAAGAACCGAGAATGCTCCGGCGGATTTTTCTCTTGACATTGCGAATACGTCCGCATTTAAACCCCGAAGCCCCGTCTTTTTGCCCCGCCTCATCTCTTTGCCTACAAAACCAATCGTATCCCGTATCAGCGCGGCAGATTCGAAATCTTCTCTCTCTGCGCAAATCCTCATTTCATCGTTTAAAGCAGTTAAAAGGTTCTTCGTTCCTCCGTTAAGAATGCTCTTCACTTTGGATATTTTCTCCGGATATCTTTGTCTTTCCTCCTCTGAAGCGCACACTCCTGCGCAGTTTGACATTTGAAACTCAATGCACTTTTTGGCGGGAAGTTTTGTCTTGCACACCCTGAGAGAGAATATTTTGTTCAGTTTTTCGACAAGAGTCTTCACGTAAAGACCCGAAGTATACGGTCCGAAAAATACTCCTTCTTTGTTTATTGAATAGGTGTGCCAAAGATACGGATATTTCTCAGCTGACAGCATTATATAAGGATATTTGTTTGAATCCTTGAGTTTTACGTTATACTTCGGCTTATGTTTAGAAATAAGGTTGTATTCCAGTATCAACGCATCCTGCTCTGTCTCTGTAAGACGGTACTCAAGGGTAGTCGTCTCTTTCCTTATAAAATCAACCTGAGGCCTTGTGTCCTGATTTCCAAAAAAATACTGCTTGACCCTCTGTTTTAAAGAATTGGCTTTTCCAATATAGATTATTTTTTCTTCATTGTTTTTGAATATATAGACGCCCGTCTTGTCGGGAATTGACTCAAAATCAAGCATAAAATTCATTTATCTTTTTTATTACGAATTCCTGCTCCTCTTCTGTCAGCTCCGGATAAATCGGAAGAGAAAGAACTCTTTGCGACAGATTCTCCGCGACAGGCATGCTTTTGAAATCAATGAATGGCCTGAGCGCCTCCTGCAGGTGAAGGGGTCTCGGGTAGTATATCACCGAATCAATCTCGTTTTTTTTGAGATGTTCAAAAAGAGCATCTCTTTTTTCAGAGATTATCGTGTACTGGTGAAATACGTGGACAGAGTTTTTCCGTTGAATCGGTTTTCGCACTTTTTCCGTGAGCATTTTTGAATATCTTTCCGCAAGAAAAATCCTTCTTGCATTCTTTTTTTCAAGGTTTTGCAGTTTTACGCTTAAAATTGCCGCATGAAGGGAGTCAAGCCTTGAATTGAATCCTATTCTGGAGTGTATGTATTTTTTCTCTGAGCCGTGCTGCCTCAGGGAGGTGGCGATTTTAGCTATTTCTTCGCTATTTGTCACTATTGCGCCTCCGTCGCCTGCCGCGCCAAGATTCTTGGTTGGAAAAAAGCTTATTGTGCCTGCATTTCCAAATGTTCCGGTCTTCTTTCCTCTGTATTCAGACCCTATCGACTGGGCGCAGTCTTCGATGACGATAAGATTATGCTTTTCTGCAATGCCGCAGATTGCCTCCATATCTGCCGGATTTCCGTAAAGATGAACCGGAAGAATAGCCTTTGTTTTGTTTGTTATCGCTTTTTCTATCTCATCAACTCTTATATTGAAAGAATCTTCCTCAATATCTGCAAAAACCGGCTTTGCTTTGGCCTGAACTATCGTCTCGGCCGTGGCGAAAAAAGTGAATGGCGTTGTTATGACCTCGTCCCCCTCTTTTATTCCTGCCGCAAGCATAGCAATGAGAAGGGCATCCGTCCCGTTTGCCACTCCCACTGCGTAATCTGCTCCAATATAGCCGGCAAGATTCTTTTCAAAATCCTCAACATGCCTGCCGAGGATAAAGGATCCCTCGTCAAAGATTCTGTTTACTGCGTCGATATAATCCTTTCTGTAAAGAGAATACTCTCTTCTCGGGTCAAGCATCTTTACTTTCATTTATAAAAACCCCGTGTTCGGTCTTTTGGTAAAATCTTCCGCACTTTAAGCATTTGTACTCTTCGTTTTCATTTGACATGCCGAATTTGTTCTTCATTTTTTCACCGCATTTGCACATATATCCGATTAATTTCGCCGGGTTTCCCGCTACAACTGCGAAAGCCGGAACGTTTTTAGTGACTACGCTTCCAGCTCCCACAAAAGCCCATTCTCCTATGGTTATTCCGCACACTATTGTCGCATTTGCTCCGATTGACGCCCCCCTTTTAACCAAAGTGGGTATCCATTCTCCGTTCTTGGGATATAAAGCGCGCGGATTAAGGTCGTTTGTAAAGACCATTGACGGTCCCAGAAATACGTCGTCCTCTACAGTCACCAATCCGTAAACAGAGACATTGTTTTGAACTTTAACCCTGTCTCCTATAACGGCCCTGTTTTCAACAGTAACAGATTGGCCTATAACGCACCCTTTTCCTATTTTAGCTCCTGACATTATGTGGGAAAAGTGCCATATCTTTGTACCTTCTCCCACAAGAGCTCCTTCATCCACAAATGAAGATTCGTGGACAAAATACTTTTCTTTCATTCCCTCTCCTTGAAATATTCGGCTGTTTTGCCTATTCCATCCTCAATCGGAGTAAATGAGATGTTGTAGTCTTTTGATATTTTTTCAGGGGAAACTACGCTGTTCATAACCTCGCCTGTCCTGCTCTCCTTTAAAATCGGTTCTGCGGAGTATTTCGGAAAACTTCTCTTAAGAAGATTGAAAATGTCCTTAACGCTTGTTCTTTTTCCGGTGCCGACATTGTACGTTTCTTTGCTTCCGAGGGAAACGGAGATTAAATTCGCCTCGGCAACGTCAGATACAAAGACGTAATCCCTGTACATTTCTCCGAATCCGTACAGGACGGACTGTCTGTTATGTTTCATGTTGTCTGCGAAAATCGCCACAACTCCCGCTTCACCCTTTATCGATTGCCTCGGGCCGTAAACGTTGGCATATCTGAGAATTGTGTAATCGACAGAAAAGCTATCTGAAAAAAACCTTATGTAATATTCCGAAGCAAGTTTGGAAATTCCGTAAGGGGCCTTCGGATTCTTTTCATGATTTTCTTCAGCAGGAGAGTTTACGTCTCCGTAAAGAGCGCCTCCGGTAGAAGAAAAGACAATCTTCTTTGTTTTGTTTTTCTTCATTTCATTGAGAATGTTGATGGTTCCGACAATGTTTGTCTGGGCGTCTCTCTCTGGTTCTTCCGTTGATATCCTCACGTCTATCTGCGCGGCGAGATGAAAAACCATGTCAATATCAAAGCTTGAAAAGATATTTTTCACATCGCTTGAGATTGAGACGTCTCCTTTTATAAACTCCGAAGCGGAGTTTATGTTTTTTTCGCTTCCGGTTGAAAGATTGTCGAAAACGATTGCCTTGTGGCCCGCCGCCAAAAGTTTCTCTGCAACGTGTGATCCGATGAATCCGGCGCCCCCGGTAACAAGCATCTTCATATCTTCACCATTATGCTTCCGGTTATTTCATATTTGCTCTCGTTAACCACCGGCTCTTCGTTGTCGTCAAACCCGTTTCTCAAAGACCATTTTGCTGACATGGAAATTCCTCCCCATTTGAAAAAGTCATACTCCAAAAGCAGAAGCGCTGAGATTGTTTTATCTACGCTCCCGGACGGAAATCCGAGCTCGCTGTCCGGCATCTGCGATTCCCATGAAACGTCTAGTTCTCCGTCTCCCTGCCTTAAATAGGACACGTCAAGATTGATATTCAGTTTGCTGAAGCTCTTTGTGATGACTCCGAACGAAATGTTGTCCATGTCTGTTCCAGACATGTATGACATGGGCATGTTGTAGTATGAATAGGAGAGCGGCAGATACTCATGGGTGTTGGTATATGTGTTCAAAAAGCAGTATTCCGCGTAGAAAATCGGGTTAAGAATCATGTCTGGTGAGTATGTCGCGTTTAGCAGAACTCCTATTTTGTGCGGTACATAATCGTAATCCTTGTCATACTGAAAGTCGTCTATGAAGAACTCTCCTGAAAAGATGAATTTTTTAAATGTTTTGTTTGATGCTTCTATAGACCAAAAAATATTGTCATCAGAATGAGAGTTGTACTGGATTATATAATAGAACATGGCCGGATTAAGATAGTAAAGCTGGGGAAGATTCGACCTGTAAAGCACAATCTCCTTAAAAGAGAGCTTTGTCTCTAAAGGCAATTTTAAAGAAACCATATGGCTTGAAAGGTATGCATTGTTCACGCTTCTTTTGTCTGAATAGTGGTATTCCTTCTTGTTTGCCGCAAAGAACGAAAATGATGCTCTCTCCCAGTCAAATGAGAAAAAAACTCCGTCCATGGGAAGGATTTTTCTTGAAAGAAAGATGTCATCCCTTATGCCCTGCCCCCATGCAGGCCTCATCCTGCCTGCAAGAAGACTCCACGAATCATCGTAAAAAGCCATATATGTGTTTTGGCAGTCGCTGCCTGTTTTTTTCCACTCATCCATCCTGAATGAAGTTGAATCCGTATTTTCAAATGGCGCAAGGGTGATCATTTCAAATGCGATAATCCCGGACGGAATTCTTTTCATTGCATAAAACCTGTTCTTCATCTGAATGTCAAGAGATTCCCCGTGTGAGAGAGTCAGAGATGCATTGTCTTTTATCAAAAAATCTTTTTTAAGAGAGAATCTGTCAAGTATTGAATTTATGGCAAACAGCTCCTCCCGGGAAAAAGAATCAAGGGAATTGATTTTATCGAACCACCCCTCTTCAATTGCTTCAAGGACTTTGTCGGACCTGAGCGGAAGATTTGAAAAATCAATGTTTATGACATTTCTTCTGGCAAGAAATTCTATGTCCGAATATATGGGGTCTTCGCGGAATATGAATTCCGATGAAAACAACTGCGACGCAAGCAACAAAAAGAAAACGCAGAACTGGAGTTTTTTCATCAGATTCCCCTTCCCTTTAGAACTATGGGTATTGTCCTGAGAATTATCGCAAAATCGTAAATCAAAGACCATTTATCGATATACTCCATGTCTTTATACATCCAGTCAGTAAAGTTGATTTCATTTCTTCCGGAAATCTGCCAAAGACAGGTGAGTCCCGGCTTCATTGAGAGGCGTCTTCTGTGCCAAAACTCATACTCATTAACTTCATTTGGAAGAGGTGGTCTTGGTCCCACAAAAGACATTTCACCCTTGAGAATGTTTAGAAACTGGGGGATCTCGTCGATACTGTACTTCCTGAGAAATCTTCCAAGAGGAGTAACCCTCGGGTCTTCAACTATTTTAAAGACTGGTCCGCTCATTTCATTTTTATCAACGAGCATCTCCTTCATCTCCTCAGCTCCGTTAACCATGGTTCTGAATTTTATCATCCGGAATGATTTTCCGTTCATTCCGAGCCTCTCCTGTACGAAAAAAACCGGACGCCCCATGAAAAAAAGAATAATAATGTAGATGAGCGCATATGCCGGCAAAAGAATGACTATCAAAGCCGCGGCAAATATTTTGTCAAGAAAATATTTTATGTATATGAGCATGGGTTTTTCGCTGCTGTCTGAAAATTCGAGAAAGTCAAAGCCAAAGACAGTCTGCGTTGAAATGAAATTGCTCTTTTTTATATTGAACATGGAATCTATGTTGACCATAGTTTTGATGCCCGACTCGGCAAAAAGATTAACATAGGTTTCTATCTTTTCGGCATCTTCTTTTTCTCCCGCAAATATGACAAGGTCTATCGGCATTGATTTTATCCTCTCAGCAGTGCTTTTATCAAAAGTTTTTATATCATACTCCCTGGCAAGAATTATTCCCCAGTCCTTGTGGGTTTTTATCATTTGGATTATCTGCATGCAGGACTTTCCTTTGCCGACAACGACAATGTCGCTTAAACCCTCATTGTTTCTGTACTTTGATATTTTATAAAACTGATACAGCTTTCTCTCTACAACCAGAAAAAAGGCGTCCGTCAACGAAAAAAAGAGAATAAAGAGCCTCGATATGATAAACCCCTTTATGAGAAATGTTATGGATAGTATTATAATTGTGCCTATAAAGACAGTTTTTATGACATTGTATGCCATCTCTTTAAATGACTTGTTCGGAAGAATCTGAACGTCCTTGTCTTTTGAAAGAAGTATTGTCCACGTGAGGATAATCAGAAAAAAGAGAATAACGTAATACTGAGTATCTATAAGAAAGCTGTTGTTGTCTATAACTACATATCTTCTCGCCAAAAAGGCGGCAAAGAAAGCCAGCACTGTCACCAGAATGTCAAGAAACGCAAGAGATATTCTTGTGTGCTCCTTCTTACTGCCCAGAAGCATCTTCCTGCCTCCTGTAATTTTTCATCATTTTAATGAGAGAGTAGATAAAAAGCGCGGAGGTAAATATGACGTATGGAACAAACACTGCCGGCGAAGGAAGCAGATATGTTAAAATTGAGAATCCGGCGAAGATTATGTTTATTGCATAAATAAGAAGAACCACAGTGTTGTGTTTTTCTCTCTTTCCCATAAGAATGTGGTGTATGTGATTTCTGTCAGGGGCAAAAAGGTTTTTGCGCCCAATTATTCTCCTGACTACGGCAAGAGAAAGGTCGAGAAGCGGGTACGTGAACAGTATAACAAACCCGTACCATGCTTCGGTCATATGGTATGACAGAAGCATTATTATCATCGAAAACATGCTTCCGAGAAACAGGCTTCCCGTATCGCCCATGAAAATCTTTGCCGGATAAAAGTTGAAAAAAAGGAAGCCCGCAAGGGACCCCATTATAGAAAGTATCAGAAATACAAGATACCATTTACCCGAAAGAATCGCAAAAAAGAATAGCGCGGAAGAGAGAATCAGGGAGACTCCGGCGCAAAGACCGTCAAGACCGTCTATGAAATTGATGCTGTTTATTATCACTGCAAAAAGCAGGGCCGAAAAGAGGGTCAGCGTCGCATTTGTGAAGACGATGTCATTGAAAAGAATTGCCAAATCGTTTTTGTTCCAGAGAAAGAAGAATGCTCCTGCCAAAAGCTGAGCGATAAACTTTGATTTTGCCGAAACTCCCCTGACGTCGTCTATCAACCCGATTACAAAAAAGAGTGTGCTTGATGACAATAGCCTAAGGGTGGATTTGTCGGCCTCAGCCACTCCCACCGCATTCAGAACAATCATTGTTATCCACGTCGCCCCGAAGAGCCCCACCCCGCCCATTGTCGGAACCTTTGACTTGTGAACTTTTCTTTGGTTCGGCAGGTCGTGAAAACCGAAATCAATTGCGAGTCGCTTTATTATATTTACAAGCAACAAAGAGAGGACGCAGGATAAAGCCAATACCGGAATTATATATTTATTCATAGTTTATTATTATATAACTTAAATTAAATTGTGTCAATAAATCAAAGATGGCAAATTATAATGTTGATTTTTTCTTTATATGCGGTTAAAATCATTCTAAAAGGAGGCGCGATGAACAAACGCTGGAATCTTGAATCCATATATCCATCATTCTCATCCCCGGAATTTAAGGGCGACTTGGAAAAGTTGAATGATGACCTGGCAAGAATAAAATCTTTCGGAGAGAGTGATTTTTCGGCAAACCCGGACGATTCAATAAAAAAATATATTTTTCTGGCGGAAGAGTTTCAAAACATCCTTTACCGGCTCTTTGCTTTCTGCTCCCTGACTTTGTCCGTCGATACTTCAAATCCGGACGGAATGAACTATAAAGAGATTCTTTCAAAGAAATCCACACTATCCGTTGTTCCCTTTACAAAGTTTCGCCTGTGGCTGAAGGATTTTGATGATTTAGAATCTCTCGCTCTAAAAGATGATTTTATAAAATCGCGTTTTTTTCACCTTAAAGAAATACAAACTTCGGCAAAGAGGCTCTTCCAGCCGGAGATTGAAGACATTGTATCAGACATGCAGCGCACCGGGTCGTCCGCATTTTCATCTTTGCAGAATCAGCTGACAAGCAATCTGTCCGTCGAAGTCGAAATAAAGGGAAAGAAAGAGACTCTTTCGCTCGCAGCGGCCAGAAATCTTTACTATGACAAGGATTCGTCTCTCAGAGAGAGTGTCTATAAATCTGAATTGGAATCGTATGATAAAATCAAAATTCCTTCGGCGGCATGCCTTAACGCTATAAAGGGAGAGGTATTGATGCTGTCAAAGAGGCGGGGCTATGCATCTCCGCTTGAAATGACGCTCGAGGAGAGCCGCATGGATATGGAGACTCTCAATTCTCTTCTTGATTCAATGAAGGATTCTCTTCCGATATTCAGAAAATACTATAAGCACAAGGCAAAGCTTCTTCGGGGAGCAGAAAAAATTCCCTACTTTGACGTTTCCGCTCCGGTGGGAGAGGTTGACATCAGATTCTCATATGAAGAGGCCTCGGATTACATAGTGAATGGACAAACTGCTTTTTCTAAAGAGACGGCGGATTTTATGAGAAAGGCCTTTAACGAACGCTGGCTTGATGTGGAGCCCCGCAAGGGCAAGCGCGGCGGAGCTTTCTGCAGCACAATTCACTCTGTGGGCCAGTCCAGAATACTCGCCAACTTCACGGGGTCGTTTGACAACATGACAACGCTCGCCCACGAGCTTGGCCATGCTTATCACGGGTATGTTTTAAAAGACGAATCCATCCTAAACTCTGATTATCCGATGCCGCTTGCCGAAACAGCATCGATATTTTCGGAGACTGTTGTCATGGATTATTCTTTTAAAAACTTTTCAGGCGCAACCCTTCTCACGCTTTTGGAAAATGACATTTCAAGCTCTGCCGCCGTCATTGTGGATATATATTCCAGGTATCTTTTTGAAACGGAGCTCTTTAAAGAGAGGGACAGCTCTATTCTTTCTTATCAAAGACTCAACGAACTAATGGCAAAGTCTCAGCTTGACTCTTACGGAGATGCACTTGACGAAAGATTCACCCATCCGTTTATGTGGGCCAACAAACCGCATTATTACTATTCAGGATCCAATTTTTACAATTTTCCTTACGCTTTCGGGCTTCTCTTCGCGAAAGGCCTTTATGCTCTTTACAAAAAACATCCTGAAAACTTTCTTGAAAAGTACAAAACCATTCTGAAAAATACCGGCTGCAATGACATTTACAATGTGGGGCTCTCTGCCGGAATAGACCTTCATAAGCGAAAGTTTTTTGATGACACGATTGAAATGATTTCGGGTGACATTGAAAAGTTCTTGACAATGGGGTGATTTTGATTAGAATAATTCTCCCTTGAGTTATAATAAAAAATGAAATGAAAACCTTAAATGACCAGTTGCACAAAATCCTTTCGGAGAAAGTGTCGTCTGCAGATTACAGCAGATGGCTCTCCTCTCTGCGCATAAAGGAGATAGACGAGAGAAGCATTACTCTTATCGTTCCGACAAACGTAATAAAAGAGATGATTGAGGATGACCTTTTTCAGGAGCTTATAGATTCAATCCGCTCTATAATGGACAGGGACCTTCAGGTTAGGATCGTCGCGGAAAAAGATATCCACGATATACCGAAGGAGCTGAATCCATTCAAAAACAATGATATAGGCATAATTGACAATTCTTCTCTCAACACAAAATACACATTTGAAGAGTTTGTCGTCGGAAAGTCGAACGAACTGGCATACGCGGCCTCTTTCTCTCTTACCAAAACTCCGGGCGACCAGTACAACCCTCTATTTATATACGGTTCAAGCGGGCTAGGGAAGACTCATCTTCTCAATGCAATAGGAAATCAAATAAAGCAGAATGACCCGAAGAAAAAGATTTACTATTTATCGACCGAGAGGTTTCTGAATGAGTATGTAATGGCCATCCAGGAGAAAAAAATTCTTGAATTCAGAAACAAATACAGGGCAATGGACGTCCTTCTTATAGATGACATACATTTTTTAAACAAAAAGGAAGGCACTCAGGAGGAGATATTCCACACTTTTAATGCCCTTTATGAAAACAACAGCCAGATTGTGCTGACGTCGGACAGACTCCCGAATGAGATACCCTCTCTTGAACAGCGTCTTGTGACGCGCTTTCAGTCGGGCCTCGTGGTTGACATACAACCGCCCGATTTTGAGACGAGACTTGCGATACTGAGAAAAAAAATCGAGAGCGATAACATCCAGATAGGAGATGATTGTCTCATATATATAGCAAACAACATAAAGAACAACGTAAGACTTTTAATCTCTGCGATAATAAACATCCTCGCCCACTCATCTCTTCTTAAAAGAAATATTGACATTAACCTCGTGCGTGAAGTCGTAACTGGCATTGTGAAACCGACTCATGATTCGGTTTTTTACAGCAAAAAGATAATGCCTGCGGATATCATTAAAACCGTCTCTGAGTACTATAAGATTCCCGAATCCCAGATAACCGGAAAAAAGCGCACGGCATCCCTGGTTATTCCTCGTCAGATATCAGCTTATCTGATGAAAAAGTTCACGCAGCTCTCTTTGAAAGAGATTGCCGAGCACCTTGGAAAGAAGGACCATTCAACAATTATCCACGCAGTCAAAAAAATAGAAGAGCTTGCGGCAAGGAATGATAGCAGGATAAAAGAGGACATCGAGAGCATAATAAGCCTTTTAAATATAGATTAGCTGTGGATAAGTGTGTTATAAAAATCTCTTTTCCACAAAATTCTTTCACGGCGGTTATATGTGCATAATTCTGTTGATTTTAAACTGTAATTTTGATATAATTTATTACGGTTATGAACATATTGACGCTTAATAATAAAAGTGATAGGTTAAAATAATACTATAAAGGAGGAATGATGAAGTTTCGCGTTGACAAACAAGAGTTTCTGAAAAACCTCAATACAATTTCAAGCATTGTTCCGGCAAAACCCGTTGTAACCATAATTTCAAACATAATGATTGAGGCAAAGAAAGAGACGTTATCATTCTCCTCCACTGATTTTGAAATCACAATGCACTCTGAAATGCCTGCTTCTGTGGGTGAAGACGGAGTGATTGTCATAAATGCAAAGACAATAGTAGAGCTTGTGAGAAAACTCCCAGAGGGTGAACTAAGCATTACTCTTTCAAATGACGAGGTCTCTATAAAATCAAAATCAGGCGTCTATAAAATGCCTGTTATTAAAAAAGATGATTACGTTGAGATATCAAGAATTGAAAAAAACAAAATGTTCAATGTTGATTCTCTTCCTCTGAAAACAGCAGTCGACAACTCTGTTTTTGCAGTTTCAAAGGATGCGGTCAAGGTTGCCATTACCGGAGTCCTTCTTGAGGGTGCCGGAAAGAATCTGACATTTGTTGGAACAGACGGACACCGCCTTGCCCTCTATTCAATAAAAGACATATTTGAGAAACCATTATCAAATTCCGTTATAGTTCCTCCTAAAGTTCTGACGATTTTAAGGGACCTGATTGATGACGTTGACGAATTCAGTATGGGGTTTGATGAGAAGAGAATAATGTTTAAAGTGAAAACAATAGAAGTGTGGGCGAAGCTGATAGAGGGAACATTCCCGGATTATAAGAGAGTTATACCGTCTGACAACAATAAAGTGATGATAGTTAAGAAAGATGAGCTTATAAATTCCCTGAACATTATAAACGTGTTCACTAATCCCAACACAAGGCTTGTAAAATTCGAGATAGAAAAAGGTAAGCTCATAATAAATGCCTATCAGAACCAGACCGGAGAGGGAACTGAATATCTGGACGTTGATTATGAGGATAAGGATAAGCTTGTGATAGGATTCAACAATAATTATCTGCTTGAAATTTTAAAGAGGATTGAGACTGAAAACGTGAAGTTTAAGTTCAAAGGAGAGATGTTTGCGGTGATAGTTGAAAATGAAATGAGCAAGGTTGATCAGGAGGCAGTTTATATAATAATGCCTCTTAGATTAAAATAATAGAATCAAAAAATCATATATAATAATCATCGGGAGGGTTATAACCCTCCCTTTTTTTATCTAATAAACCTTGTATGTGCAAAACCGTGAGTTGGCCCCTGCTATTGACAATAACATACAAATATTATATATTAAAATATTATGGTAAAAAATAAATTCAACAGTTTCAGAAAGAGCAAAAAAACAAAAAACGCTTTTAATACTACAGTATTTATTATAGGCATACTGGTATTCATGGCTGTGTTTGCGGCTGTGGGATTTGCGGCAACAATGTACTTCAATCTGCAGAAAGAGATACCTTCAATGACGGACATGTTCGTCTACTCCGCACCGTCAGCCACTTTGATATATGACGACAACAACAGAAAAGTAACAGAGTTGTACCTTGAAAAGAGAATGCCTATAAGGCTGAAAGAGCTGCCTCAGTATGCTATTGATGCGGTGATAGCATTGGAAGACCAGCAGTTTTACTCGCACTGGGGAATTAATGTTGTGAGGTTTTTAGGCGCTCTGACAAAGACTGTATTCACAATGAAAAAAGGGGCTGGAGCATCGACAATAACCCAGCAGCTTGCAAGAAACATGTTTTTGACAATGGAAAAGACCTGGACAAGAAAGATAAAAGAGGCACTGATAACAATAAATCTTGAAAGAAATTTTTCCAAAGATGAAATACTTGAAATGTATTTCAACCAGATAAATTACAGTTCCGGAGCATACGGCATTGAAGCGGCATCAAACATGTACTTCAACAAATCTGCGAGGGAGCTCACTCTTGCGGAGGCGGCGATGCTTGCGGGAATTCCCCAGATACCTGAAAAATTCAATCTCTTCAGACACTATGACAATGCAAAGAAGCGCCAAAGGATATGTCTTTACAGCATGCTTAAAGAGGGATACATATCAAAGGAGGAGTATGACGATGCGATTGACGACAGCGTAGTGGTTACAAAGGGCGAAAAAGACTCCGGGTACGGAAGGTATTTCATTGAGGAGGTTAGAAAGGATGTTATATCCAGATTCGGAATGAACACTCTTTACAAAGGCGGACTGAAGATATACACGACAATGAATTCCGACATGCAGATGGAGGCGGAGAAAGTAATAGAGAAGAAGATGCTTTACTTTGAGAAAATGTACAGATTCAAATATACCAAAGAAAAGTATGAACAGGAAATGGCAAAGGATACTCTATCTGAAGCGGTGCCCCAATACCTTCAGGCAAGCATGGTAATAATTGAAAACGAAACCGGAGAGGTGAAAGCCATAGTCGGAGGAAGGGATTTTGAGCATTCAGAATATAACAGAGCTCTCCAGTCTAAAAGGCAACCCGGGTCAATCTTTAAGATTTTCCTTTTTTCAGCGGCCGTAGAGAACGGAATGAACCCTGGTGACATAATAATGGACACTCCGGTGGTGCTTGATGACGGAAGCGACACCCCGTATAAACCGAGAAACTTTGACGGTGATTTTTTAGGTCCCATACCCCTGCGAAAGGCTCTTGCCCTCTCAAGAAACGTGACTGCAATACGCCTGATAAAGAGCATCGGACCAGGAACGGTCGTAAAGCACGCAAAAAAACTGGGAGTCGGATCCCAGCTTACTCCGGTTCTTTCTCTTGCTCTCGGCTCAAATGACGTGACTCTTTTCGAAATGGTAAGGGCTTTCTCCGTCTTTCCAAACAAGGGCGTATTGAAAGAAACAAGCACCATCCGCTATATTGAAGACGCTCAGGGAAACGTAATATATAAGAATGAAAACCTCGAGAACAGAGTGATGAACGATGACGATGCCTATATAGTCACAAATATGCTTGAGAGCGTAGTAAAAGAGGGCACTGCCGCCGGCCTTAAATATTATAAATTCAACGTTCATATTGGCGGAAAGACGGGAACCACGGACGATTATTCAAACACATGGTTTGTGGGTTTCACGAAGGAATACACTGCAGGCGTCTGGGTCGGGTTTGACAGGCTCCGCACGATAGCGGATAAAGCCACAGGAGCAGTTCTTGCTCTTCCGATTTGGGCTGAGACCATGAAGCCGTTTGTCAACAGCGCCGACTCACTTCCCTTTGAACAGACAGACAGCATAATTCACGTCACTGTGTGCAGGGAATCCGGGCAGATAGCCACAAAATACTGCAAATTCATAAGAGATGAAATATACAAAAAGAATCGCGAACCGAAGATAAGCTGCGAAAAACATATACGGGGTTATTCAAACAATCAGGATTTTGATTTTTCAAAACAGGACATTCTTAAAGACGATGACCTGTAAGGAGGCTCTATGAGGTTTCTGGCAATTTTGCTTTTGTTGATAATAATAGCCATGTCGATTTACGGAGTTTACCACTACTATCAGTCATATAAACCCGCTCTTGATAAGTATTCAGAGCTTGTCAGCGAGAACAAAACTCTGGCGGAATATATAAGCAGGCTTAGGAGCGATCAGATGAAAAAGGACAGCGTACTGTCGATTCTCGCAAACACAAAAAATGAAGTCGACACGCAGATAATCTTTGACAACATAACCGGAACAAGGATAACCCTTGAATCTGAAAATCTATTTGAAAGCGGCGGATATGTTCTGAATAAAAAGGGAAAGGGGCTTCTTAAAAAGACAGCGGAAGTTCTTTTGAAAATGTCAGATGCTGAAATAGTCATTGAGGGACACACGGACAATCAAAAAATCGGCCCTTCAATAAAGAGCTTGATTCCGTCAAACTGGGAGCTTTCTGCGCTCAGAGCGATAAATGTAATGAAATATCTGCGCGACTCATTGGGTATAGTGGAGAAGCGGATGTATGTCGCAGCTTACGGAGAGACCCGTCCGATAGCAGACAACTCCACAGAAGATGGAAGAAAGAAAAACAGAAGAATTGAAATATTTCTTAAAAGCTCCTCTTTCAATAAAATAGTTGAAGACACCATAGAGTAATGCAGAGAATTTTGCATCTCTTCTCCGGAGGACTGGATTCAATACTCTCGTATAAATTGCTTGAAAACGCCGGATATGAGGTTGAAGCGGTTTATTTTGAAACTCCATTCTTTCCCTCATCGCAGGCGATTGACTATGGAATAAAAAACAGTATCAAAGTCAGGAAAGTCAATATTTTCAAAGAGTATATCGAAATGCTTAAAAGACCTAAGTATGGATATGGCAAGAACTTAAACCCATGCATCGACTGCAAGGCGCTTATGATAAACACTGCCTGCCGTCTGGCATTGAAAGAGAATTTTTCGCTTGTCTCTACCGGAGAGGTCTTGGGGCAGAGGCCCATGTCGCAGACATTGGCAGGGTTTCAAAAACAAAAAAAGCTTCTTGAGCACCCGGAGATGGTTGTGAGGGTTTTGTCGCGCGAAAAGAATGAAAATCTTTTAAAGAATATTGAGAGATTTGAAATATCTGGTAGAGAGAGAATTCTTCAAATGAAATTGAGCGTAAAACTTGAAATATCCCATTACAGCACGCCTTCCGGAGGATGCTTCCTGACATACAAGGAATTTTCTGCAAAGGCGAGAAGTTTGCTGAATAAGAACTTCACTGAGGAAAAATACTTTTACATGATAAAGAACGGAAGGTTCAGAGAATACTCCAACGGAGTTGCAATAATCGGAAGAAGCGAGAATGACAATGATAATCTTTTAAAAACAAGGACCGACGAAAAAACTCTTCAGATTGTCGGCGGAAAGGGACCGGTAGCCTTGATCCTCGGGGTTCTTTCCAAAGAAGAGGAGGAGGACCTTAAAGAGGTTCTTTTGAAATATTCAAAGAGAGATGTAAATGAAAAAGATTCTATTCGCTCTATTTAGCATTCTTTGTTTTGTTTCACTCTCATCACAGGAGGTTTTCTTTCCTCCGGTTCTCTCTCTGCTTATTCCGGGCGGCGGCCAGTTCTACAACAAAGAATACGTTAAGGGGGCTGTCATTGCGGCGGCAGAGCTGACCCTCTGCGCTCTTCTCTATGAAAACTGCAGGAAAGACGAACCTTCATCCTCTCTCTACAGGGATTTGCTTGTGGGAATAAAGCTCTTTTCTTCTCTTGACGCATACGTATTTGCAGAGCTTAAAGAGAATTTATCCGGGGAGGCAGAATCAGATACAATTCAAAAGAAATAGCAAATACCTTCAAACAGAGAGGCTTTGTATTAAAGAACGAAGAGGCTGAAATGTTTCAATTATACCTTAACATGATTTTAAAATGGAACAAAAGCGTCTCCCTTGTTTCAAAGAGCAATGAAGAGACCCTCATTGAGGACCATCTTATAGATTCTGTTGAGGGATTGTTGGAGGCCGGCTTCTCTGAAAACGATAAAATCGCAGATCTTGGGTCCGGAAACGGATTCCCCGCAATACCCATAAAGATAATGCTTCCCGGAGCATTTGTCACAATGATAGAATCAAACAAAAGAAAAGCATCATTTCTTCTTGAAGTTTTAAGAGAGCTTGGTCTTAAAAATGGAGAGGTTCTATGCAAAAGAATCGAAGAGTGTGATTTGAAGGATTTTGATAAGATAACGGCAAGGGCTTTTAAACCGGCAGAGGAGATACAGCAAATTCTAAATTCAAAACATTTCTGCGGAGAGGTTGTTGTGTGGGAAAAGAGAAGCGGCAAAAGGGTGTCAAAATACCATTGCTGCAATGTGGAAAAGTTGTGAAATGTTCCACGTGGAACATCCGTTTCCCATTTAATGTTTCTGTAAGTCCTTAAAATATCAACACATTTGAATTTAAAACACAGGAAAGTTTTCCACAAAAAAATATGTTATTGTTCCACGTGGAACAAAAAAAGACTTGAAATCTTTTTTTCTTTGTGGTAATATTCTGCTCTGATGAAAAGAATAATTGCAGTAGCCAATCAGAAGGGCGGAGTCGGAAAAACGACAACCGCGGTCAATTTGGGAGCGGCCCTCGGGGTCGCCGAAAAGAAGACCCTTCTGATTGATATTGACCCTCAGGCTAACGCCACATCCTCTCTTGGATATTATGACAGAAACTTTCTCGGAAGAAGCGTTTACGACGTCCTTGCAAATAAGGTTTCCATAGAGGACACGATCGTAAAGACCGAACTTGAGTATCTTGACCTTCTCCCTTCAGACATTTCTCTTGCCGCCACAGACGTTGAGCTTGTCGGGCTTGAGAAGAAAGAGCATCTTTTAAAGCATGCGCTTCAGCCGATTTTAAACAGGTACGAATACATCCTTATAGATTGCCCGCCCTCTCTTCAGATTCTCACCCTGAACGCCCTTGTGGCAGCCCATTCTATTCTGATACCGGTGCAGGCTGAATTCTACGCAGTTGAAGGGCTTGCCAAGCTTCTCAATACGATAAACAGCGTGCGGCAGGCGCTAAACGACGACCTTGAAATAGAGGGAGTTTTAATAACCATGTATGATTCGCGGTTGACCCTTGCCCGCCAGGTTGCGGATGAGGTTCTAAATTATTTTAAGAGCTCAGTTTACAAAACATACATTCCAAGAAACGTGCGCCTTGCCGAGGCGCCGTCATTCGGAAAACCGATTATAATATTTGACCCTGTTTCAAATGGCTCTAAGGCGTATTTGGAACTGGCAAAGGAGTTGATTGAAAAGCATGAAAAAGGCTCTAGGTCGAGGTCTTGAATCTTTAATCTCAGGCACTGAACAGAGGGAGATACGCTCCCTCTCTACAAAGCAGATAAAGCCGAACCCCTTTCAGCCGAGAAAACTCTTTGCGGAAGAGGACCTCTCAGAACTTACCGAATCCATAAAGGCCAACGGCGTGCTTCAGCCGATTACAGTAAGAAGAAAGAATGATTTCTTTGAAATAGTGGCCGGAGAGAGGCGGTTCAGGGCTTCTGTTGCCGCAGGTCTTAAAGAGATTCCAGCCGTGATTAAAGAGGTTCCGGACGAGAAGATGCTGGAATTCGCTCTCGTGGAAAACATTCAGAGAAAGAATCTGAATCCGGTAGATGAAGCATCCGCATATAAGGATTTGTCGGAAAAGTTCAAGCTGACCCATGAGGCAATATCCGAAAGGGTTGGCAAATCGCGCTCGCACATCTCTAACATGCTCAGAATTCTTGAACTTGAAAGCCACATAAGAAAGATGATATCGGAAGATGCGATTTCATTCGGACATGCAAAGGTGCTTGTCTCAATAAAGGATAAAAATAAAAGAATAATAATTGCGCAGAGGATAGCGAGAGAGGGTCTATCAGTAAGAGACATTGAAAATCTTCTCTCTTCAAAATCCGCGAATGTGAAACTGAAAGAAAAGAAGACCCAGGTCAAGTCAAGCTATATAAGGTCCCTTGAAAATAAAATATCGGAACACTTGTCGAGGAAGACTGAAATATCGTATAAAAAAGGCAAAGGAAAAATCTTTCTTGAATTCTATTCGGATGATGACTTCAAGGTACTTCTTGAAAAACTCGGAATTAAAAATTTTGATTAGGAGTGAGAATGAAAAGCATGCTTGAAACAATAAAGGCGCTTGCCGCTGCAGCCGGACCATCCGGAGCAGAGGACTCTCTCTTCAAGACCGTGAAGATGCTGGTAAAGGAGAGCGGAGCTAAGGTGGAAAAGGATAAGATGGGAAACATTATCGTAATTAAGAGGGGAAACAGAAGGGGCAGGGTCGCGTTTTTTACACACAATGACGAGATAGGCCTTATCATTACAAAAATAGACAGGGACTATCTGCGCTTTACCGAGGTCGGCGGATATGACGAGAAGGTTCTTCTCGGGCAGGAGGTCATTGTCTACGGAAAGAAAGAAATCCGGGGAATAATAGGAGCAAAACCTCCACATCTTCAAACAAAAGGCGAAAGCGATAAGTTTTTGAAATTTGAGGACTTATACATAGACGTCGGCATGAAAAACAAGGATATACTTAAGTATATAAATGTCGGAGACAGGGTTATCATAAGAAGCGATTTTACTGAGATGAAGCAAAATACAGTATGCGTCAAAGCTCTTGACAATAGGGCTTCGGGTGCAACGGTTCTTTATATGCTAAAATACCTTGAAAATGTAAAAAACCACCCTGATGTTTATCTTGTTCTCAATTCCCAGGAGGAGACAACCATGGCAGGATCAAAAGTCTCTGCCCATGCCATTGATCCTGATGTGGCATTTGTTCTTGACGTCACCTTTGCCAAACAGACCGGTTTTGAGCAGGGGTACCCTCTTGACAGGATTGGCTTTGGAATGGGCGCGAATATCTGCAAGAGGATCTTTGATTTTGTAAAAAAGACGGCGGATGATAATAATGTGCAGTATTTTATAGAACCGCTTCCATCAATGTCAGGGACGGACGCCTATGCGGTTCAGACTGTCAAAAAGGGGGTTACGACAATGCTTATCTCCCTTCCCATAAGAAATATGCACTCTCCAGTTGAAATAGCAAGCGTTAAGACAATGGAGGAGGCGTCAAGGTTTCTCTCTCTTCTGATGTCCAACATTAAGACGGAAGAGTTTAAGGAAAGAATATTAAAATAAGGAAACAATATGAATACATTATTAAAAAGACTCACTGAAGCAAGCGGAGTATCCGGCTGCGAAGAGAGCGTGCGCGACATCATTATTGAAGAGATAAAACCGCTTTGCGACACTCTAAAAATAGACAAAATGGGAAATCTTATTGCCTTCAAAAGAGGTTCTTCGGAGAAAAGAAAGAAGGTCATGGTGGGCGCCCACATGGATGAAGTGGGTTTCATGATAAAATCCATCGACGACAACGGAGCTTTAAAGTTTATGACTGCCGGTTCGATAGACAGAAGAGTTCTTATCGGAAAGCGCGTTCTTGTTGGAAAGGAGAGAATCCCTGGAGCCATAGCATACAAAGCGGTTCATAATCAGAGGGGCGAATATGAAACTCTTCCTAAAGTTGAACAGCTCTCGATAGACATAGGCTGCTCGGAGAAAAAAGAAGCGGAGAAGTTTGTTTCCGTTGGCGACTATGCCGTATTTGCGACGAATTACGAAGAGCGCGGCGATATACTCAAGGGAAAGGCTTTTGACGACAGGTTCGGCTGCTATGCTATAATAGAGCTCTTTAAGACAAAACACAAGCATGACCTCTATGGAGCCTTTTTTGTTCAGGAAGAGGTCGGACTGCGCGGTTCTGCTCCCTCTGCCGTTTCAATTGAACCTGATTATGCAATAGTTCTTGAGGGAACCTCTGCCGCTGACATGCCTCATGAGAAAGACGAGGCGGATTTTCCGCAGATGCAGAAGGGAGTCGTTGTGACAATTTCCGACAGAACTTTCTTTGCAAACAGAGATTTCCTGTCGCTTGTTAAAAAGACTGCGAAGGATAACAAAATAAAGATGCAGTTCAAACAGCCTCAGATCGGAGGCACGGATGCAGGAATGATTCACGTGGCGAACGGCGGAATACAAACCATGGTCTTTGCCGTGCCGTCCAGATATATTCACTCTCCGGTCTGCTTTGCCTCCAAATCAGACCTCAACGGAATGATTGAGTTGGCCAAGAAAACAATTAACTCATTAAAATAGAGGTGATCAAATGAAATCAATTATCAGAGATCTCACTGAGATAATAGGACCCTCATCCTACGAAGAGCTTGTCGCAGATGCGATAGAGAAGATGATAAAGAAAAACAAGAATCTTGAAATCAAAAGAGATGTGATGGGCAACCTGATAGCAAGAAAAAGGGGGGGCGGAAAAAAAATAATGATTGCCGCTCACATGGATGAGATAGGCTTCATGGTCAAGCACATTGATAAAAACGGATTTCTGCGTTTTGCCGTTGTCGGCGGCATTTTCAACCACAACATAATAGAGAATCACGTGAAATTCACGTCCGGCGTTGAGGGAGTGATCGGAGTGGAATCAAAGACCTTCAATTGGAAGGATATTCCTTCCGCAGATAAAATGTTTATAGACATTGGCGCAAAGAGCAAGGCGGAGGCTGAAAAACTTGTCTCTATAGGTTCGCTTGCTGGTATGAAGGCGACGTTCGTTGACATGGGAAAGAGAATTTCCACAAAGACGCTTGACGACAGGGTCGGATGCGCAATGCTTGTAAAGCTCGCCTTATCTGAAATAAAATCAAATAATGACGTTTATTTTGTCTTCACGACGCAGGAAGAGGTGGGGCTTCGCGGCGCAAAAACCTCAGCTTTCGGAATATCTCCCGACTTTGCCGTGGCAATTGACGTTACAGACACCGGAGACACTCCGGAGAGCCATGTGATGGAGGTCTCTCTCGGCAAGGGGCCGGCCATTAAGGTTATGGATTCTGGAATGGTCGTTAGAAAACCTGTGATTGATTTCATGAAGGAGACGGCAGAGAAAAACAAAATTCCTTACCAGCTTGAAATTCTCACCGCAGGGTCGACAGATGCAATGGTCATGCAGACCAACAAGGACGGAGTTCTCGCGGGAGTCATCTCAGTTCCGACGAGATACATTCACTCTCAGGCGGAGACATGCGACATGGATGACGTGGAAAACGGGGTGAAACTTTTAAAGGCAATGATTGAAACCGACCTTTCAAAAAAAGGATTTTAATTGAAAAGACCTCACACAATTATCTACATAACTCCGGACGGAAAGGTAAAGAGAGAGTTCGCATTAAATCAGACGCTTTTTAAAATTATTGTTTACTCTTTGGCGTCTCTTGTCCTTCTTGTAATTGTTGCCCTTGTTTTCGTTGGAACAGTTTACTCTGATGCCATTCAGAAGAGGGTGTATGCAGACAGGGTCGTTAAGATGGAGCAGGAGATGAAGAAGATAGAGAAGCTGAAGCAGGACATTCTCTACCTCTATGATAAAAGCGAAAAAATAAAGGAACTTCTCGGCATTGACATTCAAAACTCTATACTCAGGTCCCACTATGATGAAACAAGAAGGGTTACAATCGACACGATGGTGACAAAGGAATCCCTTACCAATCTTGAGAGTTCTGTACCCGACGTCAATCCCACTGAGGGGGAGATATCGAGAAAGTTTTCCAAAGAGCATCCCGCGATAGACATCGCGACCTCTGCCGGCTCTCCGGTGGTCTCTGCAATTGACGGCACAGTCAGCTCCGTCGGGTGGGATGAAAATTTCGGCAATTACGTGAAGATACGCAACAAAGATTTTGAGGTTTTTTACGGACATCTTGAGAAGGCGTACGTAAAGAATCTTCAAAGCGTAAAGAAGGGCGAGATTGTCGGTTTGGTGGGCAATTCAGGAAAATCAACGGCGCCGCACCTTCATTATGAAATTGTTGCTGACACATCTCTTGTGGATCCGGAAAAATTTCTTGTTAAAACAAAGTAAATAAAGGAGCATAAATATGGAAAAAACAAACGTCGGCATTACAAACATCATCGGAGAGGGAACGGAGGTAACGGGAAAGGTCTTTGTGCCCGGCTCTGTCCGGATAGACGGAAGGGTTGACGGAGAAGTCACGATCACAGAGATGATGACCGTAGGCAGGAGCGGCAACCTGAAGGGCACAATAACCACGAAAGACGCAGTTGTGGGCGGAAGAATAGAGGGCACTCTCAACGTGAAAAACAGAATAGAGCTTCAAAAAACCGCAAAGGTCTCTGTTGACATGAACTGCAAGCTTCTGGTGATTGAAGAGGGAGTCGTCTTTGACGGTACATGCTCAATGACAAAGGGAAGCGACAAACAGGAGCCGCTCAAGCCTAAGGCGTGAATTTAAAAAAATTTTCTTTATCCTTGTTTCTGCTCACATCGTTTTTCTCCTGCGGAAAAAAGCTTCCTCCGCCTTCACCCGACATATTCCCGGCAAAAATAGTGAGCGGATACTATATCCCAAATTCCCAGATAAGAGTGGATTTCAACGAACAGCTTAACAGCGACTTTGATTCTGTTCAGTGCGTCATAAACGGAAATCTGTATCCTGCAAAAGGATATGTCAAGGGAAGCTCTCTCTTTATTGATTATGATTATGACTCCGCGGCAACCATGCTCCACCTCTTTGGAGTAAAGGATGAGAAGAAGAACAAAAAAAATTATCTGTCTGTAGCTATCAACGGAAAAATTCAAAGAGACACGATGCCGCCCGAAATAATCAAAAGGGTTCTTTCAGATTCTATTCTTCTTCTCGAGTTCTCGGAAGATATCGCATCATGCTCTCTTGAGCTTCTCCCCGAATACGTAAAATACACTTACGAGATATCCAAAAACCGGCTGATTGCAAAATTCACAGACACACTCGGTTATTATCCCCTGCAGATGTTTGTCTTTAAAGCAGAGGATATGAGAAAAAACAGAATTCTTTTTCCGATAGAATACAGATTTGCAAACATGGAAGACACATCTTCCTGCGTCTCTTTAAGAATCGATTCACTTGAAAATTTTTCGACCATATCTCTTTATGATGCTGATTCAATGCTGATATACAAGAAGAATTCTGGTTTTTCAAGTTTTGTTCTCTTTGAAAATCTAAAACAGGGAAGATATGATGTCAGGGGAGAATCTTTCTTTCTCGACACCCTGATTCTGAAGTAAAGAAAGAGGAGGACAATGTCCTCCCCGCAAATTCCATATTAAAAAATCAATAATTCTCTACAAAGAGCTCAAAGAATGCCTTCGGATGTTTGCAGACAGGGCATATCTCAGGCGCCTCCGACCCTTCGTGAATGTGTCCGCAGTTTCTGCATTTCCAGTAAACCTTCTTTGCGTTCTTAAAGACGATTTTCTTCTCGACGCTGTCAAGAAGCTTTCTGTATCTTGCCTCATGGTCCTTCTCGACGCTTCCTATGGCGTCAAACATCTTTGCGATATCTTCGAAACCCTCCTCTCTTGCCTCTTTTGCCATCTGCGGATACATCTGTGTGGTCTCATGGTTCTCTCCGTCCGCAGCAGCTTTGAGGTTCTCTGTCGTGGTGCCGATGCCGCTTAAAGCCTTGAAGTGGAGCTTCGCGTGCTCCTTTTCGTTTTCCGCCGTTTCAAGGAATATCCCGGCTATCTGTTCATACCCCTCTTTCTTCGCCACTGATGCGAAATAGGTGTATTTGTTTCTTGCCATTGATTCTCCGGCGAAAGCATCGTGAAGATTCTTCTCTGTCTTTGTTCCCTTTAGATCTTTCATTATACCTCCGTTTGCTGTTTTGTTTCTGTTGATATTGCAATATAAAAATCACGCCTTCCAAAGCATGTGTTTGTTGCAGTATTCCCGCACCTCTTTGACCTCTGATTTCTTTATGTTAAACATTGCAGACGGATTCTCTCCCGGTTTGAGCTCGCGCCTGAACACTTCACGCTCAGTCATCACCTCTATGAAGACTATGTAATGGTCGTTTTCCATCGGATGAGGGACAGAGCCGATTTTAACTATAATTTTGTCATCCCCGAGCTCTTCTATGACCGGAGTGTGCTTCTCTTTTCCTTCGTCCCCGCTCTTTGGAGTGAGCTTATTCATCGGTTTGCCGCAGCAGACCAGGGCGGGAGCTCCGGTGTTGACAATCTCAACCACATTGCCGCAGATTTCGCACCGGTAAATTTCTCTAAGTTCTGTCTTTGCCATTTTTCCTCCTTACTCTCTTTTTCCGAGTTGTTTGTCAAGCATTATAAGGCCATTGCCGGAATCCTTTATTTTCTGAAGAATCTTCACGATTTTATCAAATGAGGCCTCCTCTTCAACCTGTTCATCAACATACCATTTGAGAAATGACTCTGAAGCATAGTCATTCTCTTTCTTTGCGAGAGCCATCAGATTGTTTATGTTCTTTGTCACAGTGAGCTCGTGGCCGTATGCGTATTTGAATACTTCAAGAACCGACTTGAAATCATTCTTCGGAGAATCTATCTTCTGAAGAATTACGTTTTCTCCTCTATCATAAAGAAATTCGAAGAATTTCATCGCATGCGAATGCTCTTCCTTTGCCTGGATTGTCATCCACTTTGCCATGCCGTCGAAATTTTCCCCTTTTAAAAACGCCGCCATCTGCAGATAGAGATACTCTGAAAAGAGTTCTCTCTGAATCTGGTCATTGATCTCTTTTGCCATCTTTTTGCTTATCATGATATAACTCCTTTTAATTTGTTTTTCATTTCAACCAAAGCTTCCTCCTTTAAAACAAACTGATGCTTGAAGGATGCTGTTATCTGGAAACCCGCCTTTGCAAGTACATCTTCCACGTCTTTCACGGATTCCCCGCCCCAGCCGTATGATCCGAATGCTATGCCTTTTCTGTTTTTCGGCGCAAGTCCCGAGAGGTATGTGAGAAATCCGCTTACAGAAGGAAGCATTCTTCTGTTTAGGGTGGGTGAGCCGACTGCAACATACTCTGCGTCGATTATCTCTGTCATAGCATCCGACATATGCCAGTTTTTAAGATTGCAGAGAGTTGCCTTATATCCTGAATCTTCAAAAGCTTCGTAAATGGCGAGAGCCATCTTTTGAGTCGATCCCCACATTGTGTCATAGACAACAACACCTTTTTTCCCGACTTCGTTTGAAGACCATTTTGAGTACTCTTTAAGAATTTCTCCTATGGATTTTCTCCAAATTATCCCATGGCTCGGGCATATTGTCTCTATCTTCAGATTCTTGAGAACATCAAGGGCCGCTGAGACCTGCTGGGAGTAAGGAAGAACTATGTTTGCATAATATTTTTTCGCCTGAGTAATGACCTCATCCTGTGAGACCTCATCATCAAACCGCTCAATTGAGGCAAAGTGCTGACCGAAAGAATCATTAGAGAAGAGGATCCTGTGATTTTCAAGATACGAGACCATATTATCCGGCCAATGGACCATGGGGGTCTGCTGAAAAATTATCTTGTTTTCTCCCATGTCGAGAGAATCCCCGCTCTTCACGACTCTGTATTTGATATCCTTAAAAAAGTGGTTTTTTAGCCCACGCTCCCCCTGAGGACACGTCACAACGTCAGCATCCTCTGCAATATCAAGAAGCATTGGTATTGAACCGGAATGGTCCATTTCAACGTGATTTGAAACAATGTGGCGTATGTTTTTGGGTTCAATCACCTGTTTTATTCTTGAAAGCATCTCGTCAAACTTGTAATGCTTGACAGTATCGATAAGTGTCGGTTCTTTGTCCAGAATAAGATATGAATTGTATGTTGAACCGCGTTCTGTTGTGTATCCGTGAAAATCCCGCAAATCCCAGTCGATTGCTCCAACCCAATAGATGTTCTCTGCTATTCTGACCGGCTTCATCAACTCTCCGGAGTGAAGTCCGACTTTCCGGCTCCGCAGACAGGGCACACCCAATCATCAGGGATCTTTTCAAATGGCGTTCCGGGCGCAATTCCTCCGTCAGGGTCTCCCTTTTCTGGATCATAAACGTATCCGCACACGTCGCATTTATACTTTTTCATTCCACCCTCCTTTTTTTCTTCTTTTTTATTGTCCGACTGATATGTCGGTGCATTCTTCGGCGACTTTCCCTTTTTTACCAGATGGTAATAAGCATAAGTCATCATCTCTCTGTCGGAATAAACCTCCGCATCAATAAGCTCTCCGATGAAAATCGTGTGAGTGCTGACGTCTATCTTGTTTATAACTTTAAAATCGAGACCTGCAACCGCAAAATCAGTTACAATGGGGGCTCCGGTTGAAAGCTTCTTAAATTTCACCTTTTCGAATTTATCTGTCTCCCGTCCTGATTTGAATCCGAAATTTCCTATGAAGTTCATGTCTGCATCTTCCGAGATAACAGAAACGGCAAAGACCTTGCTTTTTTCAATGTATTCGTGTGTGAGGTTAAGTTTGTTGATTGAAACTGCAACTGTGGGTGGTTCGGAGGTTATCTGAAAGAGCGTGTTTGCTATCTGTCCGTTCATTTTATCATTGTTAAGAGACGTAACGACGTACATTCCGTACGAGACCTTGAAAAGCGCGCTCTTGTCCATCATTCCTCCTTGCATTTTTTACAGATTCCGTATAGATACATCTCACCGCTTAAAACTTTGTGCTCGGGTGAAGTTACTTTTGGAGAAGATTTTAATATGTCATAAACCTCTCCGCACTTTGTGCATTTGAAGTGCATATGGTCTGACGAATCTATGTCAAATCTCACCAGATTCCCATCTATGAAAAGCCTGCGTGCCATTCCCTTATCCGCAAAGAGGTTTAGCGTGCTGTGCACCGTTGTTCTAGAAAGCGTCGGAATAAAGCCGACAAGGTCAATGTAAACCCTCTCAGCCGAGGGATGGACTCTGTGGCTTATAAGATATTCGTAAATTTTTATTCTTTGAAATGAAGGAGCTATTCCTTTTTTTAAAAGGATCTCCTTTATTTCTTCGGAATAAACCAGATTTTCTCTCTTCATTTGAATATCCTTCCCGCCTCCTTGTACCACAAAACAAAATCAAGGTGGCTTAAGGGAATCCGGGAGGCGCGTGAAAATTGAGCCATACTCTCTTCTATTTCCTGATATGATTTTTTTGTAAGCGACTTTGGCACTTCATCAATTATACCCAATAATTTTAAATTTTTCAATATGTGTCTGTCGAGAATCGCAAGATTTTCACCCAGGCCGATATTCCTTAAAAAATGGCTTGCCTCTTTATATCCTATTCCCTTAACGTTTGTCACAAGAAATTCGCGCATTTTGAAAACATCCTTCAGGCAGACCATTTCGTCAAAGAGTCCGTTATTCCATTTTTTCTGAGCATCTTCAAAGTACTTTGCCTTGTTATTCATAAACCGGACCTTTTTAATGTGCAAAAGAATCTCCGAACTCTTATGCTTCTTTTTCATGTTTTTTTTAATTGAGCAGATTGAATCCCAGCAAGAGGTCGCCTTTGACTGGGGCGTAAGAAGACAGAATCCCAGCTCGTAAAAGAGTTCGTCCCTGCTCATCTTTTCTCTTGTCTCAATGAATTCACAGAGCCGTTTCTCTATATCCGGCTTTACGGCAGAGTAGATTGCTTTTATTTCAGAGTAGAGTTTTTTGTCCATAATTTGTATTTATTACAATGTTGAATTAAATATAATAATTATTCTTCTAAAGTCAAGTCCCATTGATGAAAACCTGTAAAAAATGCAGAATTGTGTTATTTTTATTTTCAATTTTTATTTCAATCTGCTGTCTGTGGACATCCGTCTGTAAAATCATGGACGATAAAATTGGTGCCCCTTTAGAACTTATGTTGCATCTTCTAACATCCAACAATTCACCAGCAAGCCTTTCCCGTCATTGCGACGAGTCTTCGAAGAAGCAATCTCTATGCTTCTATTCGGTGGTTT